>NZ_JBHTTQ010000039.1:0-64001 GCF_042794475.1 Streptomyces sp. NPDC056527 | reverse complement strand
GCCCCCGCTCCCCACCGGGAGGAGCGGGGGCCGGGCGCGGCCCGGTTAGGAAGCCCGGACCTTCAATGCTCGGCGGAGGTCGTCGAGTTGGTCGACGAGCTTGCGGTGGAGGGCCGGGGTCAGGGCTTCGTCCGTCAGGTGGTGGTCGCCCAGGGCCAGGGACTCCGCGTCGATCGCGAAGGACGGGAAGGCGTAGCGGCCCGCCGCCTCGGCCATGGCGGGGCCGCGACGGGCGCCGAGGGCGGTGGCGGCCGGGTAGAAGCGGGATACGTACTCCCGTACCAGATCGGCCTGTTCGGGCTGCCAGAAGCCCTGGGCCGTCGCCGTGAAGAGGTAGTTGGACAGGTCGTCCGAGTCGAAGAGGCGGGACCAGGCGGCCGCCTTCGTCACCGGGTCCGGCAGGGCGGCGCGACAGCGGGCCGCGCCCTCCTGGCCGGTGGCGCTGGGGTCGCGCGCCAGCTCCGTCTCGATCGCCGCCTCGTCGATCGCGCCGAGGACCGAGAGCCGGGCGAGGATGCGCCAGCGCAGTTCCGGGTCGATCTCGGGGCCGCCGGGGACGGTTCCGTCGGCGAGCCAGGCGGCGATGGTGTCGGGCTGGGCCGCGGAGCTGATGAACGTACGGACGGCCGTGAGGCGCAGTCCGGGGTTCTCGCCGTCCTCGGTGCGGCGGATGAGGTCGCGGGCGAGGCCGGTGAGCAGGGCCAGCGCGGCGGGGCGCTCCTCGGCGGAGATGTACCGGTCGGCGATCTGGGTGCGGGCGAAGGCGAGGACGCCCTGCACGATGGCGAGGTCGCTCTCCTCGGGGAGGTGGGCGAGGGCCGTCTCCAGGTAGGCGGAGGGCTCCAGTTCGCCGTCGCGGACCATGTCGCGCAGGGTGTTCCAGACGAGCGCGCGCGTGAGGGCGTCGGGGATGCCGGAGAGGGTGCGCAGCGCGGACTCCAGCGAGCTCTCGTCCGGCCGCACCTTGGCGTAGGTGAGGTCGCCGTCGTTGAGGACGACGAGCGCGGGGCGCGGGCCGGGGAGTTCCAGGGGCTCGGTCTGCGGGACGTCCACCTCGACGCGCTCGCGCGGGACGAGCCGCTTGGCGTCGACGAGGTCGCGGTCGTAGACGCCGACGGTGATGCGGTGCGGGCGGCTGCCGTCGTGGCGGACGGTGAGGGTGGTGCGGGTCTCGTCGCCGCCGAGTTCGGGGGTGAGGGTGTCGACACCCGTGGTGCGCAGCCACTGCTCGGCCCAGCCGTGGACGTCGCGGTCGGTGGCGGAGGCGAGGTTGTCGATGAAGTCGGCGAGGGTGGCGTTGCCGAACCTGTGGCGCTTGAAGTGGGTGTTGATGCCGGTGAGGAAGTCCTTCTCCCCCATCCAGGCGACGAGCTGACGCAGCGCGGAGGCGCCCTTGGCGTAGGAGATGCCGTCGAAGTTGAGGAGCGCGGAGGCGGTGTCGGGAACGGCGTCCGGGTCGGGGGCGACGGGGTGGGTGGAGGGGCGCTGGTCGGCGTCGTAGCCCCAGGCCTTGCGCTCGATGCCGAAGTCGATCCAGGTGTCGGGGAAGCGCTCGGAGCATGCCTCGTTGACGGTCTGGTAGCCCATGTACTCGGCGAAGGACTCGTTCAGCCAGATGTCGTCCCACCAGCGCAGGGTGACCAGGTCGCCGAACCACATGTGGGCCATCTCGTGGGCGATGACCATGGCGCGGGTCTGGCGCTCGGTGACGGTGACGGCGGAACGGTAGACGAACTCGTCGCGGAAGGTGACGAGGCCGGGGTTCTCCATGGCGCCGGCGTTGAACTCGGGGACGAAGGCCTGGTCGTACGAGTCGAAGGGGTAGGGCTCCTCGAACTTCTCGTGGAAGCGGTCGAAGAGGGCCTTGGTGATGTCGAGGATCTCGTCGGCGTCGGCGTCGAGGTAGGGCGCGAGGGAGCGGCGGCAGTGGATGCCGAAGGGCAGGCCGGCGTGCTCGGTGCGGACGGAGTGCCAGGGGCCGGCGGCGACGCAGACGAAGTACGTGGAGAGGAGCGGGGTGGTCGCGGCCTTCCAGCGGCCGTCCGCCTGCTGCTCGGTGATGCCGTTGGCGAGGACGGTCCAGCCCTCGGGGGCCTTGACGCTCACGTCGAAGACGGCCTTGAGGTCGGGCTGGTCGAAGGCGGCGAAGACGCGCTGGACGTCGTCCATGAAGAGCTGGGTGTAGACGTACGACTCGCCGTCGGTGGGGTCCGTGAAGCGGTGCATTCCCTCGCCGGTGCGGGAGTACCGCATCCGGGCCTCGATGCGCAGCTCGTGCTCCCCGGCGGCGAGGCCGGCGAGCGGGAGGCGGTTCTCCACGAGCGTGGCGGGGTCGAGGGGGGTGCCGTCGAGCGTGACGGAGCGGAGGGTGACGGGCTTCAGCTCGACGAAGGTGTCCCCGGCGGTGCGGGTGATGAACCGGATGAGCGTGGTCGATTCGAAGGTCTCGTCGCCGGTGGTGAGGTCGAGGTCGACCGTGTAGTGCTGGACGTCGAGGAGCTGGGCACGGGTCTGCGCTTCGTCGCGCGTCAGTACGGACATGGGCCCATGCTGCCCGATGGGGTGCTCGGGGGGCACGGGTGTTCCGCTGACAGCTCAGCGGACCGCGGGGTTCCGCGGGACGCCTCGGCGGACATGGCCGCGAGCGTCCGGACGGGCGGCCGGGCGTCCTGGGGCCCCAGCGAGGCCCCGGACCTGACGGGACCGGCGCGGGTCCGGACGCAGCCGGCGAGGCTCCGGGCGAGACCGGCGCGGGTCCGACGGGCCGTCGAGGCTCCTGGCGGCGCGGGCGAGGTCCCGGACTCAGCCGTCGAGCCTCCTGGCGGCATCGACGAGGTTCCGGCCGGGGCCGCCGAGCCCCCGGGCGGGACCAACGCGGGTCCGGGCTCAGCCGTCGAGCCTCGTGGCAGCACCAGCGCGGGTCCGGGCTCAGCCGTCGAGGCTCCTGCGGCACGGGCGATGTGCCTCAGCCGGCGAGGCTCCTGGCGGCCCTACGCGAGGCCGGTGCCGTTCACGTGGGCGAAGGCTGCCGTGATGCCGGGGCGGTCGTAGCCGGCGGGGCCCTTGGCTCCGGAGGAGAGCAGGGCGTGCAGCAGGAGGCGGGCCTTGGCCGGGTCGAGGGGGCCGGCGGGGACGAGGCCGCGGTGCAGGAGGTCGTACTCGGAGCCGGGGCCGCGGTAGGTGCGGGAGAGGGTGGCGCCCGCGCCCGTGCGGGAGGCGAGGACGACGGGGATGCGGTCGGCGAGCTCGGCCAGGGGCTCGACGAGCCAGGTGGGGACGTGGCCGGCGCCGAAGGCGGCCACGACGAGGCCGTCGAAGCGGGAGTCGACGGCCTCCAGGAGCTCTCCGCGGTCGCCGACGGTGAGGGTGATCAGGGCGACCCGTACCGCCGGATCCAGACGCAGGGGGTGGATCGCACTGGTGCCGGTGGGGCGCAGCAGGATCCGCGGCTCGCCCTCGACGACCATGCCGAGCGGGCCGGCGCCCGGGGAGCCGAAGGTGGCGACGGACGTGGTGTGGGTCTTGCGGGCGAGACGGGCGGCGTGGATCTCGTCGGCGAGGACGACGAGGACGCCGAGGTCCCGGCAGCCGGGGTCGGCGGCGACGGCGAGTGCGGCGGCCAGGTTGGCCGGGCCGTCGGCGCCGGGCAGGTCGGGACGGCGCATCGCGCCGGTGACCACGATCGGCTCGCTGGTGACGCAGAGCAGGTCGAGGAGGAAGGCGGTCTCCTCCAGGGTGTCGGTGCCCTGGACCACGACGACGCCGGAGCCGCCCGCCACGGCCTCCCGTACCTCGTGCGCGAGCGCGACGAGGTCCTCGAAGGAGAGGGAGGAGCTGGGCAGCCGGCGGACGTCGCGGAGCTCCACCTCGACGTCGGGGGCACCGAGCCCGGCCAGGACCTCCGCGCCGGTCATGCGCGAGGCGTCGCCTCCGCGCGCGGAGATCGTCCCGCCGAGGGTGAAGACCGTGACGCGGCTCACCGGCCCGCTCCGTGCATCAGCGTGCTCCGTCCGCGATCGTCTCGTGGTGGCGGATGACCTCCGCGATGATGAAGTTCAGCAGCTTCTCCGCGAACGCCGGGTCCAGTTTCGCGCTCTCGGCCAGTTCGCGCAGCCGGGCGATCTGGCTGGCCTCGCGCGCCGGGTCGGCGGGCGGCAGCTGGTGCTTCGCCTTGAGGACGCCCACCTGCTGCGTGCATTTGAAGCGCTCGGCGAGCATGTGGACGACCGCCGCGTCGATGTTGTCGATGCTTTCGCGCAGCCGGTTCAGTTCCGCCGTGACGGACTCGTCGATCTCACTCATGAGCAGCGAGCTTAGACGGATCGGGTGGCGATCGTCGGAGGGTGTTCGGGATCCGGGATCTGGTTGCTCCAGCCGCCCGGGACGGAGCGCCCCTGCTGTTCCCGGAATCGGATGGGGGCGGTCCCGACCCTTCGGGTGAAGAGCCGGGAGAAGTAGGCCGGGTCGTCGTAGCCGACGCGGCGGGCGACGGCGGCGACGGGCAGTTCGGTGGCGGCGAGGAGTTCCTTGGCGCGTCCGAGCCGTATGGAGAGCAGGTAGTCCTTGGGGCTGCAGCCGGCGGTGCGCCGTACGGCGGTGCGCAGCTCGGCGGGGGTCATGCCGTGCCGGGCGGCGTGTTCGGCGACGGACAGCGGCTGGAAGGCGTCGCGGGCGAGGGCGGTCAGGACGGGGTCGCCGTCGGCGTTGGTGTCGGCGCGGGCACGGCGCAGGGCGACGAGGAGCTCGTGGACGGCCGCTCCGGTCTCGACCTCCAGGAGGGGGTTCCCGCGGCGGGCGGCCCGTGCGATGCGGCTGATGGCGGCGCGCGGAGCGGCGGCGTCGGAGAGGGGGACGACGGGCCGGTCCGGCTCGATGTAGCCGAGCTCGGTGTAGGTGGTGGTGGCGGGACCGCCGAAGTCGACGAAGGACTCGTCCCAGCCGGTCTCCGGGTCGGCGGAGTAGTGGTGCGGTACGCCGGGGGTGAGCCAGATCAGGGCGGGTGCGGTGATGGTGGTGCGCCGGCCGTCCGGGCCCCGGTACCAGCCGCTGCCGGCGCTGACGACGACGGCCACGTGGTGGTCGAGGGTGCGGGGGCCGACGGTGGGCAGGGCGCCGTGCTGGAGTCCGACGCCGAGGCAGACGAGCCCGAGGCGGTGGTGGATCGGGCTGGGTGTGAAGTAGCGCATCCAGGTGTGGTACATCCGCCGTGCCTGCCTTTCTTCCGTCCAAACAGCGACGATCTTTGTCCATGGACCCGTCCGCCGCCAGAGGGTGAGGCTGAGGCCATGAGCACGTTCGCTGTGGGTGACGAGGACTTTCTTCTGGACGGGCGGCCGGTGCGGCTGCTGTCGGGGGCATTGCACTACTTCCGCGTGCACGAGGACCAGTGGGTCCATCGCCTGGGGACGTTCCGTGCGATGGGTCTCAATTGCGTGGAGACGTACGTTCCGTGGAATCTGTACGAGTCGGAGCCCGGACGGTACGGGGACGTGGCCGCGCTGGGGCGCTTCCTGGACGCGGTGGCGGCGGCCGGGATGTGGGCGATCGTGCGGCCGGGGCCGTACATCTGCGCCGAGTGGGAGAACGGCGGACTGCCGCACTGGCTGACGGGGAGCCTGGGGCGGCGGGTGCGGACGGACGACGCGGAGTTCCTGGCCCATGTCGAGCGGTGGTTCCGGACGCTGCTGCCGCAGGTCGTGGAGCGGCAGATCGACCGCGGCGGCCCGGTGATCATGGTCCAGGTGGAGAACGAGTACGGGAGTTACGGCTCCGACCAGGGATATCTGCGCAAGGTCGCGGACCTGCTGGTGGACCTCGGGGTGGAGGTGCCGCTGTTCACGTCGGACGGGCCCGAGGACCACATGCTGACGGGCGGTTCGGTGCCCGGGATCCTGGCGACGGCGAACTTCGGCTCGGAGGCGCGGGAGGCGTTCGCGGCGCTGCGGCGGCATCAGCCCTCGGGGCCGCTGATGTGCATGGAGTTCTGGTGCGGCTGGTTCGACCACTGGGGCACGGAGCACTCCGTACGGGACGCGGCGGACGCGGCGGCGACGCTGCGGGAGATCCTGGAGTGCGGGGCGTCGGTGAACGTCTACATGGCGCACGGCGGCACGAACTTCGCCGGCTGGGCGGGGGCGAACCGGGCCGGTGAGCTGCACGAGGGGGAGCTGCGGCCGACGGTGACCTCGTACGACTACGACGCGCCGATCGACGAGGCGGGGCTGCCGACGGAGAAGTTCCGGCTCTTCCGCGAGGTGCTGGCGGAGTTCTCGGACGGCCCGCTGCCGGAGGTGCCGGAGCCGCCGCGCCGGATCGCGGCACCGGCGGAGGCGGCCTCGGCGGAGTGGGCGCCGCTCGCGGAGGTCCTGGAGGCGCTCGGCGACGAGGAGTCACGGACGCCGCTGCCGCCGACCTTCGAGGAGCTGGGCGTGGACCGTGGTCTGGTGCGCTACCGGCTGGAGATCCCCGGGCCGCGACAGCCGTACCCGCTGTCCGTGACCGGGCTGCGGGACCGCGCGGTGGTGTACGTGGACGGGGTGCGGGCCGAGGTGCTGACGTCGGAGGACGCGGTCCTCGCGGAGCCGGTGGCGGGGCCCGCGGTGGTGGAGCTGTGGGTGGAGTCGCTGGGCCGGGTCAACTACGGGCCGCGGCTGGCGGAGCCGAAGGGGATCACGGGCGGGGTCCGGCACGAGCGGCAGTACGTCCACGGGGTACGGGCCCGGGGGCTGCGTCTCGACGCCTTCGAGGCGGGGGCGGTGGCGAAGGTGCCGTTCCGGCCGGTGGCCGGGGAGACCGGGCCGGGACTCCACCGGGCGGTGGTGGACGTGTCCGGGCCGGGTGACGCGACGCTGTCGCTGCCGGGCGGCACGCGCGGCTTCGTCTGGGTGAACGGCTTCTGCCTGGGCCGGTACTGGTCCGCGGGCCCGCAGGAGTCGCTGTTCGTGCCGGGCCCGGTGCTGCGGGAGGGCGCCAACGAGGTGTGGGTGCTCGAACTGGAGGGCGGGGCGGGGAGCGTCCGGCTCGCATGAGAGATGAGCGTGTACGGGGGGCGGTGGCACCGCCCCCCGTACACGCTCGCCGGTCACGGGGCGGCGGCTCCGCACCCGTACTCGCTCGGGGTCGTGCTAGAGGCTCGCGGCCGCGGACTTGATCTGGGCGGCGAAGGTCGAGACCTCGGTGTACACGCCGGGGTAGTTCGGGCGGGCGCAGCCCTGGCCCCAGCTGACGATGCCGACCTGGATCCAGGCACCGGCGTTGTCACGGCGGAACATCGGGCCGCCGGAGTCACCCTGGCAGGTGTCGACACCGCCCTGGGCGAAGCCGGCGCAGATCTCCTCGGCGGGGACGAGGTCGTTGCCGTAGGACGCCTTGCAGGACGCGTCCGAGACGAACGGCACGGTCGCCTTCAGCAGGTAGCGCTGCTGGCCCCCGCCCTCACGGGCGGCGCCCCAGCCGGCCACCGTGAAGGTGCCGCTGTTGTACGCGGTGGTCTCGGCGATCTTCAGGGTGGGCAGCGAGGTGATCGGGGTGGCGAGCTTGATCAGCGCCCAGTCCTTGCCCTTGCCGTTGTAGCCGGGGGCCTGCAGGACCTTGGTGGACCTGACCTTGATGGCGCTGCCGCTCTGGAGGTCCACGACTCCGGCGGTGGCGGTGATGCTGGTGTTGTTGCCGGAGCCGCTCACACAGTGGGCCGCGGTGAGGACGACCTGCGGGGTGATCAGCGAGCCGCCACAGCCCATGGACAGCCGGACCATCCAGGGGAACTCGCCCTGGGCGGCACGGGTTCCGCCGACGACGGGGGCGGGCGCGGCGGAGGAGGTGGAGGGCTGGAGGCTGACGGCGGCGAGCACGACGGCGCCTACCGCGGCGATTCTCTGAAGGGCGCGGACGAACCTGTTCTTCTTCAAGTGTCTGCCTTTCATGGGGGGTTGAGCCCTGATGGCATGTGCCCGTCAAGGCTTGGTCCGGATTATGGACAGGGGCTCACGGGGGCCACAAGGACACCTTTTCGGCCAGCGGACGGTGCCGCGTCGCGCCCGTACAGTGAAGGAAAGGGGGTGCCACGTGCCGATCGGCAACGAAGTCGTCCATGGGTTCCCGCACCTCGACGCGGTCCGGGCCTCGATCACCGCGCTGTACCGCAGGCTGTCCGCGGACGGGGTCCGGCGGTACGCGACGAGCGTGCCGGCGGCCGACGTGGCCTTCGGTGACGAGGAGGACCTCCATCTCGGGGCGCAGCGGGTGGCGGGGGCCCTGGTCCGCCACCTGAAGCTCCCCGAGGCACGGATGATCGTGAGCTTCCGCGAGATGACACACGCGGCGAGCGTGGAACTGGCCGCGGGACCGGAGTACTTCGTCGAGCTGAACGACCGCTTCCGGCAGCACCGCAGGGACGTGGGAGCCGCACTGGCCCACGAAATCACCCATGTACTCCTGCACCGCCTCGACCTCGGGTTCCCCGACAACCGGAAGAACGAGATCCTCACGGATGTGGTGACTACGTATCTGGGGGCCGGATGGCTGCTCCTGGACGCGTTCCGGGAGGACGGGGTGTCCAGCCAGAAGCTGGGCTACCTGACGCCGGAGGAGTTCGGGTACGTCCTGGCGAAGCGGGCCGAGGTGTTCGGGGAGGACCCTTCGCCGTGGTTCACCAGCCCGCGCGCGTACGAGGCGTGGAACCGGGGACGGGAGGAGGCGGCGCGGGACGGCCGCCGGCCCCCGCTGGCGGCGGCGGGATGGGCGGCGCGCCACCGCTACGCGAAGGACCGACGCTATGGCCGGGCGCCCGCGGACGCTCCGTACTCCTTCCAGGGAACGGGAGCCTCGGCCCGGGTGGCCTTCCCGTGCCCGGTGTGCCGTCAGCGCCTGCGTGTCCCGACCGGCCGCACGGTCAAGGCGAGGTGCGGGGTGTGCGGTTCGGTCCTGGAGTGCGCGACCTAATCGTTTGCGCCGTCCGTGTCCGGCGGGTGAAGGTCGAAGGATGAGCACGCTGTTCGACGCGATTCACGAGGGGGACGACGCCGTCGTGCGCGCCCTCCGGGCCGGAACGTCCCCCGAGGCCGACGCGGCGGGCGAGACCCCGCTCTACCGGGCGGCCGTGGCGAACGAGCCCGGGATCGTACGGCTTCTGCTGGCGGCGGGCGCCGATCCCGCGAGGGGCAGCGGCGAGGAGGCGGGGGACCTGCCGCTGTGCGGGGCGGCCTGCGGCGGACACGCCGAGGTGGTGCGGGCCCTGCTGGCCGGCGGGGCCCGGGCTGACCAGGCGGAGGCGTTCGGGTTCACCGCCCTGGACTGGGCCGTGCGGCTCGGGCACGTGGAGACCGCGCGGATCCTCCTGGAGCACGGCGCCGACCCCGGCCGGCCGGGCCCCGACGCGCTTCCGCCGCTGGTCGCGGCGGCGCGGCGCGGTTCGACCGGGAGCGTACGGGCCCTGCTGGAACACGGCGCCGGGCCGGTCGAGGACGCCTTGCGGGAGGCGCGGCGCTGGATCGGTGTCGACGTCGCGGAGGAGTTGCGGCGCGGACTGCTCGAAACGAGCGGGGGCGACGGATCCGGCGAGACCGTGGTGCGCCACGTGCGCGAGGACGGCGGGGTGACCGTCGTCGTCGACCTGCTCCGTGCGAACGGCGCCCCGGGCAGCGGCAACGAGCAGCAGACCGGCCACGCGGCGATCGCCACTCTCCTGGAGCGCGCGCTGGGGATCCGCGCGCCGTACGAGGAGCTCGCCGGGCGTGCGCTGCGGTGCGGGGACCCCGACCTCGACGACTGGACCGAGACGGTCCGCGCCCTGGCCGACCGCGGCGACGAGGACACCTTCGCGGCGGCCGTCGCCTGGTGCGCGAGCGAGGAGCCCCTGCGGCGGGCCCTGGGCGCGCGCGTCCTGGGCGGTCTCGACGGCTTCACGGCGCGGGCCGTGCCGGTGCTGCGTCACCTGGCGGCACAGACGGCGAGGGATGCCGCAAGGGAGCCCGCGCTCTCCGTGGTCGTCGCGCTCGGGCAGTACGGGGAACCGGTGGCGGTGCGCGAGTTGACGGCGTTCGCCTCGCACCCCGAGATCGAGGTGCGGCGGGCCCTCGGGTGCGCGCTCACCGGGCCCGTACCCGCCGGGGACGCGGTCGCGGTGGCGCGACTGGTCGCCCTGAGCCGCGATCACGACCACGGGGTGCGGGACTGGGCGACCCTCGCGCTCGCGGAGGTGCCCGAGGACACGCCCGTACTGCGGGAGGCGCTCGCGGCCCGGCTGGAGGACGACGATCCGGACGTGGTGGCGGAGGCGGCGCGCGGGCTGGCGATCCGACAGGATCCGCGCGCCGTGGAGGCGTTGGTCCGGATCCTGGCGGAAGGGAGTCCGGAGGGGACCGCCCGCGACACCGCCCTCGCCGCGGTCGAGTACATCGAGGACCCCCGGGTCAGGACCCGCCTGGAGTGGACGAGCCCACGCTGCCGCTGATCACGACAGCGGGGACGGGCGGGCCGAACACCCCGATCCGCCGGGGAATGGCAGGGCGGGCTTCTCCTCGCGTTCACCGACGGGACACCGCGGCCCCCCGTAATGCAGGAGTTGTATGGACAACAGTTGTTCATACATCTTGGCCTCGCTCCCCTTCCCCCATGGAGTACGCGTGACCTCCGCTGCCCGCGCCGCCGCCCTCGTCGGCGCCCTCGGCCTGACCGCCCTGACCCTCACCGCCTGCGGTGCCGCCCCGACGAAGGGCGCCGCGGGCGCCGACGGGAAGAGCCTCTCCACCGCGACCTCCGCCAGCGACGCCGGTGGCATGGACGCCCTGGTCGCCGCCGCGAAGAAGGAGGGCACGCTCAACGCCATCGCCATCCCCCGCGACTGGGCCAACTACGGCGCGATCATCGACGGCTTCACCGCGAAGTACGGCATCAAGGTGAACGTCGAGAACCCCGACGGCTCCAGCCAGGACGAGATCAACGCGGTCAAGTCCCGCAAGGGCCAGGACCGCGCGCCCGACGTGCTCGACCTCGGCGCCTCCTTCGCCCAGGCGGCCGGCGAGCAGGGGCTGACCGCGCCGTACAAGGTCGCCGCCTTCGACAGGATCCCCCAGACGCAGCGCGACGCGCAGGGCCGCTGGTTCAACGACTACGGCGGCTACGTCTCCATCGGCTGCGACGCCAAGCGGGTCGAGGTCTGCCCGCAGACCTTCGCCGATCTGCTCAAGCCCGAGTACAAGGGTCAGGTCGCCCTCAACGGCAACCCGACCAAGTCGGGCTCGGCCTTCGGCGGCGTGTACGCGGCGGCGCTGGCCAACGGCGGTTCTTTCGACGACATCCAGCCGGGCATCGACTTCTTCGGCAAGCTGAAGAAGAACGGCAACTACAACCCGGTCGAGTCGACCCCGGCCACGGTCGAGAAGGGCGAGACGCCCATCTCCATCGACTGGGACTACCTGAACGCCGGTTACGCCGAGCAGTTCGCCTCCAAGGACATCGACTGGAAGGTCGCCGTCCCCACCGACGGCGTCTACGCCCAGTTCTACTCGCAGGCGATCAACAAGGACGCCCCGCACCCGGCGGCCGCCCGGCTGTGGCAGGAGTACCTCTACAGCGCCGAGGGCCAGAACCTCTGGCTGAAGGGCTACGCCCGGCCCGTGCTGATGCCGGCCATGGAGGCCGACGGCACGATCGACAGTGCCGCCGCCGCGGCGCTGCCGAAGGTCGCCGGCACCCCGAAGTTCCCCACCGAGCAGCAGACGTCCAAGGCCAAGGAGACCCTGTCGCAGGGCTGGGCCGCGGCCGTCTCCGGGTGACCCGTCGATGACCTCGCACTCCTCCACCGCCCCGTCCGGGGCCGCCCGCGCGCAGGACGCGCGGGTGGCCCCGGCGGGCGCCGGTCCCGGGACGACCGGGGCCGCCGGTTCCCCCATGACCGGCGGCTCCCCCGCGGCCCCTGCCGCCACCGACCCCGCGCGTCGGGCCCGGCGCCGGCCGCGCCCCGGCGGCCGGCTCGCCGCCCTGCCGCTCTTCCTCCTCGTCGGCGTCGCCTTCGGGCTGCCGGCGCTCGCCATGGCCGACGGCGCCTTCACCGTCGCCGGCGGCGGGTACGGCCTCGACAACATGACCCGGTCGGTCGACGGCGCGTACCGCACCGCCCTGCTCGGCAGCATCGAGCTGTCCGCGCTCACCGCGGCCGGCGGCACTCTCTTCGGACTGCTCCTCGCCCAGGCCGTGGTCTCCTCCCGGGGCCGGGCCCTGCGTGAGGCCGTGCTCACCGCGTCCGGGGTGCTCGCCAACTTCGGCGGCGTGCCGCTCGCCTTCGCGTTCGTCGCCACCCTCGGCAACGCCGGCGTGCTCACCACGCGCCTGGACCTCGGCGAGCACGGCTGGTCGCTGTACGGCTTCTGGGGCCTCGCCCTGACCTATCTCTACTTCCTGATCCCGCTGATGGTGCTGACCGTGGCGCCCGCGCTCGACGGACTGCGCGTCCAGTGGCGGGAGGCGGCCCGTGACTGCGGCGCCTCGGCGTGGCAGTACTGGCACCATGTCGGCCTTCCGGTGCTGCTGCCGTCCCTCCTCGGCGGGTTCGTGCTGCTCTTCGGCAGCGCGTTCGCCGCGTACGCGACGGCCGCGGCGATGGTCGGCAGCTCCGTGCCGCTGGTGACGCTGCAGATCGCGGACGCGCTCTCCGGCAACGTCCTGGTCGGCCAGGAGAACGTCGCCCTGGCGCTCAGCCTCGACATGGTCGTGGTCGCGGCCCTCGTGATGGCCGTCCACCTCCCCCTCCAGCGAAGGAGCACCCGATGGCTCGCCTAGGACGCCCCCTGGTGCTGCTGCTCGCCGGGGTCTACTTCCTCGTCCCGCTGCTCGCCTCCGCCGTGTTCACCCTGGACATCCCCGGGCAGGGGCTCACCCTCTCCTCGTACACCCGGATCTTCACGGCACCCGGTTTCGGGGGCAGTCTGCTGCTGTCGCTCGGGCTGGCGGCGGCGACCGTCGCCCTCGTGCTGCTCGTCACCGTCCCCGCCGCGGTCGCGGCGCGGCTCTCGGCGCCCGGGCTGCGGCCGGTCCTGGAGGTCGTGTGCACGCTGCCGCTGGTCGTACCGCCGGTGGCGCTGACCGCCGGGCTCGGGACCGTACTGCGCTGGGGCCCGGAGAAGCTGTCCACGACTCCGCTCTACCAGACCTTCGTGGCCGTGCAGAACCCGGACTTCCCCGTCGTCCTCGTCCTCGCGTACGCCGTGATGGCGTTGCCCTTCGTCTACCGGGCACTCGACGCGGGCCTGCGCTCCGTGGACGTCCGCACCCTGGTGGAGGCCGCGCGGGACTGCGGGGCCTCCTGGCCGCGGGCGCTCGTCTCGGCCGTGCTGCCCAATCTGCGGGGCGCCCTGCTGAACGCCTCGTTCCTGACGCTGGCGCTGGTCCTCGGCGAGTTCACGGTCGCCTCGCTGCTCGGTTTCCAGCCCTTCGCGGTGTGGATCGTGCAGGCGTCCGGCTCGGACGCCCGGCTCTCCGTGGCCGTGTCGCTGCTGAGCCTGCTGCTGACCTGGGTGCTGCTGCTGGCCCTGACGACCGTGGGCAACCGCCGCCGCACACCGCGCCCTTCCCGTACCTCCGAAGGAAAGACCTCCCGATGACCGTGCTCGACCAGCCGGTACGCACCGGCGCCGCTCTCGAGATCCGTGGCCTGCGCCGGTCCTTCGGCTCCGCCGTCGCGCTCGACGGCCTCGATCTCGATGTCGCCCCCGGCGAACTCCTCGCACTGCTCGGCCCGTCCGGCTGCGGCAAGACGACCGCGCTGCGCGTGCTGGCCGGCTTCGAGCGGCCCGACGAGGGTCGGGTGCTGCTCGACGGCGAGGACATCGTGCCGGTGTCCGCCGACCGCCGTGACACGGCGATGGTCTTCCAGTCGTACAGCCTCTTCCCGCATCTCACGGCCGCCGACAACGTGGCCTTCGGGCTGCGGATGCGCAAGGTGCGGACGGCCGAGCGCCGGGCACGCGCGGCCGAGCTGCTCGAACTCGTCGGTCTGGCCGGCCACGGCGACCGCTTCCCGCACCAGCTCTCCGGCGGTCAGCAGCAGCGGGTCGCGCTGGCCCGCGCGCTCGCGCTCCGGCCCCGGCTGCTGCTGCTCGACGAGCCGCTGTCCGCGCTCGACGCGCGGGTCCGGCTGACGCTGCGGGAGGAGATCCGCCGGCTCCAGCTGGAGTTGGGCATCACCACCGTGTTCGTCACCCACGACCAGGAGGAGGCGCTGTCGATGGCCGACCGGGTCGCGGTGATGAACGGCGGCAGGCTGGAGCAGTGCGCCTCCCCGACGGAGCTGTACGAGCGTCCGGCGACGGGCTTCGTCGCCGAGTTCGTCGGCACCATGAACCGGGTCCCCGGCCGGATCGTCGGCGACGACGTGGTGGAGGTGCTCGGCGCGCGGCTGCCGGTCGAGGGGCCGGGCGGTACGGGGGACGTACGGGTGCTGCTGCGGCCTGAGGCGCTGGAGGTGACGGCGGGCGGATCCGCCCATGTCACCGGCTCCGCGTTCCACGGCCCGACGACCCGGCTGCGGATCACCCTGCCCGACGGTACGGACGTCAAGGCGGACGTCGCCACGCATGCGGCGGCCGAGTTGACCCCGGGCGCGCCCGTCACCGTGACTCCACGGCAGCGGCCCGTACTCCTCGCCTCCTGGGGCGGCGCGGCATGACCGGGCTGCAGGCGGTCCTCTTCGACATGGACGGGACGCTCGTCGACACCGAGGGCGTCTGGCTGGACGTGGTGGAGGCCGCGGCCGTGCGCCGGGGCCGCGTCCTCGACGCCGAACACCGTACGGCGGTGACGGGGCGCTCGGTGGAGGACGCGGCTGCCATGCTCCGGGAGCACCTGGACGCGCCGGCGGCCGAGCTCGCGGCCGAGTTGGGCGCGGACTTCGCCGCGCGGCTCGCCGTCGCCGCCGCGCCCCGGCCGGGCGCGCTGCGGCTGCTGGCCGCGCTGCGCGCGCGCCGGGTGCCGACGGCGCTGGTGTCGGCATCTCCGCGGGCGGTCGTCGCCCAGGTCGCCTCCACCTTGGACGGGCACCGCTTCGACGCGCTGTTCGGCGCCGAGGACACCGCGCGGACGAAGCCGGAGCCCGATCCCTATCTGGCGGCGGCGGTGGCGCTCGGCGCCGAACCGGCGCGGTGCGTGGCCGTCGAGGACAGCCCGACGGGGGTCGCCTCGGCGGTCGCCGCGGGCTGCCGGGTGCTCGCCGTGCCGTCGACGGAGCCGCTGGAGGGTTTCGCCGGAACCGAAGGCGTCACGCTGGCAGGCTCGTTGACCGAGGTGGATCCCGAGCTGTTGATCTCCCTGGTCCGGTGAGCACGGGGCATGACAGGCTGAGCCTGTGAGTGAGGCACGGGGCAGGACACCGCTTTATCTGAAGGTCGCCGCCGATCTGCGGACCGCCATCACGGCGGGCGAGTACGGCTCGGGGGCGAAGCTGCCCGCCGAGGACGAACTGGCCCGGCGTTACGGCGTGTCCAGGGGCACGGTCCGCCAGGCGCTCGCCGCGCTGCGGACCGACGGGCTGATCACCTCGCGCCGCGGTTCGCGCCGGGTGGTCCTCGGCGGGCCCCGACTGCACAGCTTCGGCGAGCTGCGCTCGTTCACGCGCTGGGCACGCTCGCTCGGGGAGGAGCCCGGGGGCCGGATCGTGGCCGTCGACCGGGTCCCGGCGGACGCGGAGGAGGCCGAGAAGCTGCGCGTCGAGGAGGGTGCGCCGGTCTACCGGGTGCGGCGGCTGCGGACGCTCGCGGGCACGCCGGTGATGGTGGAGCGTACGACGTATCCGGAGCGGATCGGGGAGCTGGTGGCCCGGATGCCGCTGGACACGGTCTCGCACTCCGAGCAACTGGCGTCGCACGGCGTGCTGTTCGCCGACGCCCGGCACACCATCGACCTGGTGCGGGCCGACGCCGACGACGCGGAGCTGCTCGGCTGCCGGGTCGGGGAGTCGCTGCTGCGGGAGCGACGCCACTCCACCGACCCGACGGGCGCGCCGGTGGAGTGGTCGCAGGACCGCTATCTGCCGGGGACGGTGGCGTTCACGATGCAGAGTTCGACGGGGACGAGCGCGCTGGGGCGTCGGCTCGGTTCGTGAGCGCTCGGCTCGTGAGCGTTCAGCTCGTGAGGAGCAGTCCGGCCAGCAGGGGCCTGAAGTGGGCGAAGCCGGGGGTGGGCAGCTCGGGGTCCTTCGCCTGTTCGTCCCAGCGCCGTACGGCGACGGCGTCGGCCGCCCCCGGGTGCGCCTCGAAGGCGCGCACCTGCGCCTCGGTCATCGGGCCGCCCTGGACGGCGAGGGTGTGCACGGACGCCTCGGAGAGCAGCGCGAAGTAGCCCGGCTCGACGGCGCAGAGGTAGCGCTTGGCGGCGACGTGCAGCCGTACGGGCTCGGTGACCTCGGGGCCGAACCACTGGTCGAGCCAGTCGGCGCCGGTGTGACTGTGCCGGTTGTCGGTGCCGTGCTCCATCAGGTCACGGCCGGTGACCGCGCCCCGGAAGTGGCCGACGTCGTGCAGGAGCGCGGCGGCGATCAGGTGCGGCGGGGCACCGGCCGCCTCGGCGAGCGCGCCGGCCTGGAGCATGTGCTCGGCCTGGGTGACGGCCTCGCCGAGATACTCGGCGCTGCCTTCGCCCTCGAAGAGGGCGGCGATCGTGTCGAGCGGGTTCACGGTGGTCACCCGGCCTCCCGGCGCAGTACGGCGAGGGTGGAGGCGAGACCGTCGATGTCGGCGTAGGCACCCTGGAGGTGGCGGTCGCCGGACTCCGCGAAGGCCGTCCGGGCGTGCAGCAGCCGGGTGTTGTCGAAGATCAGGCAGTCGCCGGGGGCGAGCCGGAAGTCCAGCTGGAGCTCCGTTCGGAGCAGCAGGTCGCCGAAGCGCCGGTAGGCGGCGTAGAAGGCTTCGAGGACGTCGTCGGGCAGCCGCAGGGTGCCGATGGACCGGTTGTTGAAGCGGATCTCGCGGATCCGGCCGGCCGGGTCGACTCCGATCAGCGGCCGGTGGGCGCGGAGTTCGGTGCGCTCGTCGGCGAAGGCGAAGGGCACAGGGACGCGGGTGAGGATCTCGTACGCCTCCGGGGCCTCGGCGCGCAGCAGCGCCGCCGCGTGGAAGCCGTCGACGAGACCGGAGTCGCCGCCCTGGGCCGCGTTGGTGAGGCAGTGCAGCAGCTGGAGGGTGGGGACGGGGTCGCGGTACGGGTTGTCGGTGTGCGGGGTGATGCGGGCGCCGGTGAAGGCGAGGTTGTTGGGGTCGGCCTCGACCCGTACCTCGAAGAGCTCGCCGTAGTTCGTCTTCCGTACGAAGCCGAAGGTACGGGCCACGTCGAGGACCTGGCGGTCGCGGACGGGGACTCGGCGCAGCAGCACGAAGCCGAGGCGCAGGACCGAGTCGAGGGCGGCGGCCCGGACGGCCGGGTCGGCGGTGTACGCGTCCCAGTCGGCCTCGGGGAGCCCGCCGTCGAAGCGGCTCGCGGCCCACGGTTCCTTGTCGTCCTCGGTCCGGCCGTCACCGGGTGGAGCGGGGGTGCCCGGGAGGTGGGCGGCCAGCCAGGTCTCGGGGTAGACGGACCGGTGCCCGTCGGGGGCCCAGACCACCTCGTGCGCGGGGGCGCCGTCGGGGGTGCGGATGGCGTGGACGGCGTCGACGGCGAGCGCGGCGGGCAGTTCGGTGATCTGGAAGAGCTTCTGGCCGTTGCGTGGGTCGCGGCAGTCCGTGCAGGGGCAGTTGTCGCGCAGCCAGAACGGCGGTGCGGAGGTGAGTGACTCCATCGAGGGTCTCCAAGTTGTACAGACAACTTCCGTTCGGACGCGAGCCTCGCAGTCGGGAGTGGCCACGGGGTTACGGCAGGGTGGACGGCGCCGCCGCGTCCTCCGGATCCGCCACGCGTCGGCGAGCCGCCGAAAGCCCCGTCAGGAACCCTCCGCCTCCTGGTCGATCACGATGTCCAGCTCCGCGAGGAAGGCCGTCGCCGCGGGGGTGAGGGTGGAGCGGCTCCAGACGAGGTGCTCGTTCCGGGCCGGCGCGTCGCGGACCGGGACCGTGACCACGCCCGTGAGGTGCGAGGTGTAGGCCGAGGGGAGGAGGGTGATGCCGAGGTTCTGGTGGATGAGCCGCGTCGTGAACCCGGCGTCGGTCACTTCGAAGGCGACCTCGCGGTGGACACCGGCCGCGGCGAACGCCTGGTCGGACTGGAGGCGTCCGGCCGTTCCCGTCGGCTTGTCCACGAACACCTCGGAGGAGAGCCGGGCGAGGTCGACCTCGGTCTCCTCCGCGAGCGGATGGCCGGGGGCGACCACGGCGACCAGCCGGTCGTGGGCCAGCAGCCTGGAGCCGACCCCTTCGGGCCGGGCCGTCGGGGGCAGGCCGAGAAAGGCGATCTCGAGCACGCCCTCCTTGACCCGCTCGACGAGGAGTTCGCTGGCGCCGACGTGCAGGCCGATACGGACCTGGGGATAGCGCCGGCGAAACGCATGCAGCGCGGCCGGGATGTCGAAGGCCGCGACGGTGGGGATCACGCCGATGGCGAGCCGCCCGCGGATCTCGCCGACGGCCGCGGCGACCTCGGCGGCGGCGCGCTCGGCGGCGTCGACGGCCTGCCGGGCCGCCGGCAGGAACGCCTCACCGGCCGGCGTCAACCGCACGCGGCGGCTGGTGCGGTCGAAGAGCCGGGCGCCGAGTTCCCGCTCCAGGCGGGCGATCTGATGGCTGAGGGCGGACTGGACCACGAGGCACCGCTCGGCGGCGCGGGTGAAGCTGCTCGTCTCCGCGACGGCGATGACGTACCGCATCTGCTGAAGCTCCATGGATCCATCGTGGATCACGATGGATCCGGTGACAAACATGCATTGGACTCATTGATCACCGGCGCCGAAGCTGGATCGCGTGAAGAACCTGGTGATGTCATCGAGCCCGACCGGTCTTGCCGACACTGCGCTGACCGCGTCCGCGCCCATGGTCTGGGGGACCACGTTCGTGGTCACCACCGAACTCCTGCCCCCGGGGCACCCGTTGTTCGCGGGGCTCCTCCGCGCCCTGCCCGCGGGCCTCATCGCGCTGGCGATCACCCGCACGCTGCCGCGCGGGGCGTGGTGGCCGAGGGCAGTCGCGCTGGGCGTACTCAACATCGGTGCGCTCTTCCCGCTGTTGTTCGTCGCCGCCGAACGGCTGCCCGGCGGTGTGGCCGCCCCTCTGAGTGCCGCGCAGCCTCTGATCGTCGCGGTCCTGGCCGTGGCGGTGCTGCGTCAGCCACCGTCGGCCCGGAGTTTCGTCTGGGGGATCGCCGGCATCGTGGGCGTCGGTCTGGTGGTGATCGGCCCTGACGCGGGATTCGACACGGTCGGCGTCCTGGCGGGTCTCGGCGGAGCCGGTTCGATGGCGCTCGGGGTGACGCTCACCAAGCGCTGGGGACGGCCGGACGGCGTCGGCCCGACGGCGTTCGCGGGATGGCAACTCGCCGCGGGCGGCCTGTTCCTGGTGCCGGTGACGTTCCTGTTCGAGGGTGCGCCGCCCGCCGTCGACGCGAGTGCCGTGCTCGGCTATCTGTGGCTCGGCCTCGTCGGCGGACTGCTCTCGTACGTCCTGTGGGTCCGTGGCGTGACCACCCTGCCGGTCACGTCCGTCGCCGTCCTCGTCCTGCTGTCGCCGATCGTGGCCGCCCTGCTGGGCGCGCTGCTGCTCGGGCAGTCACTCGGCCCGGTCCAGCTGGTCGGTTTCGCCCTCGCCCTCGCCGCGATCGCCGCGGGCCAGATCGCCCCGAAGCCCTCGGTCTCCTGAGGTGAGGAGACCGAGGGCATCGGGGGCGCCCGCTTCGGAAGGCCGCCGCTCCCCGGCGCGGACGGCCGGCCGACGTCAGGAGGCCGCCGCTCCTCCTCGCGGGAGGCGCAGGCTCAGCAGGGCCGCCGCCGCGTAGGTCGCGACGACCCACGGCATGGCCGCCCCCACCGAGAGGTCCGCGAAGTACGCGGTACCGATGGCCGCCGCTCCCAGCGCCCCGCCGAACTGCTGCGCCGTCGAGAAGACGCCCGACGCACCGCCCGCCATCTCCCCCGGCACCGACGCCAGGACGATGGTGACCAGCGGTACGACCAGGAAGCCGAGACCCGCGCCGGCGACGACGAGGCCCGGGACCAGCGGCCAGGCGCCGGTGTGGACGGGGGCCGCCGCACTCATCGCGTACCAGACCCAGGCGTAGCCGCCGGCCATCAGGACCGCGCCCGCCACCGGCACGTACCGGCCGAACCGGGCCGCCAGCGGGTCCGCCGCCGGGGCGGTGAGGAAGCCGCCGGCCGAGAAGGCCACCATCAACAGGCCGGCCTCCAGCGGCGCGTACCCCTGCCGGCCCTGCAGCCAGATCGCGAAGACCAGGAAGAAGCCCTGCATGCCGAGGGCGAAGAGCAGTTGGACCGCGAGCCCGTACGAGAACGCCGGCACCCGGAAGGTCCGCCCCGGCAGCACGGACCCCCGCGCCGCGAGCCCCGTCACCGCGAGGACGCCACCGCCGAGGAGCAGCCAGCCCCACAGGGGCCAGCCGTGTTCACGGCCCTGGACCAGCGGAAGCACGATCGCGACGAGGCCGGCCGCGAGCACGAGGCTGCCGAGCAGCGGCGGGCGGGCGGCGGAGCGCTCCCGGGTGGACGGCACGAGGACGACGGCCGCGACCAGGGTCGCGACGGCGACCGGCACGTTCACGAGGAAGATGCTCCGCCAGCCGAGCCCGAAGAGGTCGGCGTCCGTCAGCACCCCGCCCAGGAGCAGCCCGACGGCGGAGGCGAAGCCGGC
This sequence comes from Streptomyces sp. NPDC056527, assembly GCF_042794475.1. Lineage (NCBI taxonomy): Bacteria > Bacillati > Actinomycetota > Actinomycetes > Kitasatosporales > Streptomycetaceae > Streptomyces > Streptomyces sp. NPDC056527. The sequence goes on along the minus strand of NZ_JBHTTQ010000039.1, from coordinate 43,230 downwards.
CACCGCCCCGTACATCCCGAAGACCTTGCCTCGCTCCTTGCCCTGGAACAGGGCGTGGAAGGAGCCGAGGACCTGCGGCATCAGGATGGCCGCCGTCACGCCCTGCACGGCCCGCGCGGCGATCAACTGGCCCGGCGTCTGGGCGATTCCGCAGGCGAGGCTCGCGAGCCCGAAGCCGGCGGTGCCGGCGAGGAAGAGCGCCTTGCGTCCGTAGCGGTCGCCGAGCCGCCCGGCGACGATCAGGGTGGCCGCGAAACCCAGCAGGTAGGCGGAGACGGTCCACTGCAGCGCGCTCTCGGAGGCGCCGAGCCCGTGCCCGATGGACGGCAGGGCGACATTGACGATGGTGACGTCGATCAGGTCCATCAGGGCGGCGACCATCATGACGACGGCGGCGGCCCAGCGGCGCGGGTGGACGGCGACGGAGTCACCGCTGGTCGTGGTGGAGACGGTGGTCGCGGACATCGCGCGCCCCTTCCGAAATTTATTTCGTTCGACCTAACGAAATAAAATCTGGCACACGCCCGCCCGTGATCGCAAGTCTTTCGTTCGAGCGAACGAAAGACTTGTTAGGATGAGGCCATGAGCGAGCAGAGCCGGCGCGCCGAGGTCATCGCCGCCCTCACCGTCGCCGGACGCGACTCCAGCGCCGCGTCCGTCGCCTTCCACACGGCGGTCGCGGCCAAGCAGGACCTCGGCCCCACCGAGACCAAGACCCTGGACCTCCTCCAGCGCAACGGCGCGCTCACCGCGAAGGAGCTGGCCGAGCACTCCGGCCTCGCGCCCGCCTCGGTGACGGGGCTCGTCGACCGACTGGAGCGCAAGGGCTTCGTGCGCCGGGTGAAGCACCCGACGGACAAGCGCCGGGTGCTGATCGAGCCGCGGCCCGAGAAGCTGGCCGAGCTCGCCCCGCTCTTCGAGGACTGGGCGCGCGAAGTGCACGAACTCTACGAGGAGTTCACCACCGAGGAGCTGCTCACCGTCACCCGCTTCCTGACCGGCGCAACGGACCGCCAGCGCGCCGCGACGAAGCGCCTCACCGACTAGAGCCGTACACCGGCCGCGGCACCTCCGCCCCCGCCAGGAGCTTCAGCGCCGCCTCCCCCGCCTCCGCCGGGCTCCAGCGCGCCCCCTTGTCGGCCGTCGGGCCGGGCCGCCATCCCTCCATGACGGTGATCCGGCCGCCCTCGGCCTCGAAGACCCGGCCGGTCACACCCGCCGAGGCCGCCGAGCCCAGCCAGACCACCAGCGGCGACACGTCCTCCGGTACGCCCTCCAGGCCCGCGAACGCCTGTTCCGTCATCCGCGTCCTGGCCGCCGGGGCGATCGCGTTGACCTGGACCCCGTAGCGGCCCATCTCCGCCGCCGCGACCAGGGTGAGGCCGACGATGCCGGCCTTGGCGGCCGCGTAGTTGCCCTGCCCGACGCTGCCCAGCAGTCCGGCGCCCGAGGTGGTGTTGACGACCCGGGCCGCCGGCTCGCGCCCCGCCTTGGCCTCCGCCCGCCAGTGCGCGGCCGCGTGCCGCAGCGGCAGGAAGTGGCCCTTCACATGGACGCGCATGACCGCGTCCCAGTCGTCCTCGCCGAGGTTGACGAGCATCCGGTCGCGCAGGAACCCCGCGTTGTTGACCAGGGTGTCGAGCCGTCCGAAGGAGTCCAGGGCCGCGGCGACCAGCGAGGCGGCCCCCTCCTCCGTGGCGATGTCGCCGCCGTGCGCGACGGCCTCGCCGCCCGCCGCGCGGATCTCCTCCACCACCTGCCCGGCGGGCGAATCCGTCCCGGCCGAGCCGTCGAGCCCGACGCCCAGGTCGTTGACGACGACCTTCGCCCCTTCCGCCGCGAAGGTCAGGGCATGGGCGCGCCCCAGCCCCCTTCCGCCGCCCGTCACGATCACGACCCGGCCGTCGCAGATTCCCATCTCAGCTCTCCTTGTTGACAGTTGCGGCATCCAGAAAGGCGGGGCGCTCGCCGCCCCCGTGCACCAGGAGCGAGGCCCCCGAGACGTACGCGGCCCGGTCGGAGGCCAGGAAGACGGCCGCCTCCCCCACGTCCGCGGGCTCGGCGAGCCGGCCGAGCGGCACGGTCGCCCCGACCGCCGCGACACCCTCCTCGTCGCCGTAGTGGAGGTGGGACAGCTCGGTGCGGACCATGCCGAGGACGAGGGAGTTCACCCGCACCTCGGGGGCCCATTCCACGGCCATCGATCGGGCCAGGTTCTCCAGGCCCGCCTTGGCGGCGCCGTACGCGGCCGTGCCGGGCGAGGGCCGGGTCCCGCTGACGCTGCCGATCATGACGATCGCGCCCCGGGAGGCCCGCAGCAGTTCGTACGCGGCGAGGGAGACGGTCAGCGGGGCGATGAGGTTCAACTCCACGACCCGCGCGTGCCGTTCGGTGTCCCCCTCGCCGAGGAGCCGGTACGGCGTTCCGCCGGCGTTGTTGACCAGGACGTCCAGCCGCCCGTACCGCTCACCGACGTCCGCGAAGAAGGCGACGACCTTCGCGGGTTCCCGCAGGTCGAGGGGGACGAAGGCGGCTTCGCGGCCCCCGTCCGACACGGGCTCGTCCGGTGGTCTGCGCGCGCAGACGATCACCCGCGCACCCGCCCTGAGGAACGCCCGGGCGATGCCCGCGCCGACCCCGCGCGTGCCGCCGGTGACGACGGCGACCCTCCCGTCCAGCTCCATCGGCTGCTACCTTTCCTCACCAAGCAGTCACCTAACAAATGTTTGGTGGAAAGGTAGCTGATCCGCTCATGGGTGTCTTCACCTCAAGCCCGGGCAAGGGCATCGCACTCGTCACCGTCGACTTCCCACCCGTCAACGCCCTTCCCGTGCAGGGCTGGTACGACCTCGCCGACGCGGTCCGCGCGGCGGGCCGGGACCCCGAGGTCCGCTGCGTGGTGCTGGCCGCCGCCGGCCGGGGCTTCAATGCGGGCGTGGACATCAAGGAGATGCAGCGGGACACGGGGCACGGCAGCCTCATCGGCGCCAACCGCGGCTGCGCGGAGGCGTTCGCGGCGGTCTACGAGTGCGAGGTGCCGGTCGTCGCGGCCGTCGGCGGCTTCTGCCTGGGCGGCGGGATCGGGCTCGTCGGCAACGCGGACGCGATCGTCGCCTCCGAGGACGCCACCTTCGGGCTGCCCGAGCTGGACCGGGGCGCACTCGGCGCCGCCACCCATCTCGCCCGGCTCGTGCCGCAGCATCTGATGCGCGCGCTGTACTACACCTCCCGCACCGCCACCGCCGCCGAGCTGCATGCGCACGGCTCGGTCTGGAAGGTCGTACCGCGTGAGGAACTCCTGGACGCCACGGTGGAGTTGGCGGCCGAGATCGCCCGGAAGGACGGGTACCTGATCCGGCTCGCCAAGGCGGCGATCAACGGGATCGACCCCGTGGACGTGCGCCGCAGCTACCGCTTCGAGCAGGGCTTCACCTTCGAGGCCAACCTCAGCGGGGTCGCCGACCGCGTCCGCGACACCTTCGGCAAGGACGAGGCCAAGGAGGCCGGCTCGTGACCGACAAGACGATGACCGCCGACGAGGTGGTGGGACGCCTGCGCAGCGGCATGACCCTCGGCATCGGCGGCTGGGGCTCGCGCCGCAAACCGATGGCCCTGGTCAGAGCGCTGCTCCGGTCCGAGATCACCGATCTCACCGTGGTCTCCTACGGCGGCCCCGACGTCGGCCTGCTGGCCGCCGCCGGCCGGATCCGCAAGCTCGTCGCCGCCTTCACCACCCTGGACTCCATCCCCCTCGAACCGAACTTCCGCGCCGCCCGCGAGCGCGGCGCCTTCGAGCTGACGGAGCTCGACGAGGCGATGTTCATGTGGGGTCTGCACGCCGCCGCCAACCGGCTGCCCTTCCTGCCCGTGCGGGCCGGGCTCGGTTCGGACGTGATGAGGGTCAACCCCGAGCTGCGGACGGTCACCTCGCCGTACGAGGACGGGGAGACCTTCGTCGCCGTGCCGGCCCTGCGCATGGACGCCGCCTTCGTCCATCTCAACCGCGCCGACCGGCTCGGCAACGGCCGGTACCTGGGCCCCGACCCGTACTTCGACGACCTCTTCTGCGAGGCCGCCGACACCGCGTACATCTCCTGCGAACGGATCGTCGAACGGTTCGACGTCGACACCGCCCCGCAGTCCCTGCTGGTCGGCAGGCACAGCGTCACCGGCGTGGTCGAGGCACCGAACGGCGCCCACTTCACCTCCTGCGCCCCCGACTACGCCCGCGACGAAGCCTTCCAGAAGCTGTACGCCACCACCCCCTGGCCGGAGTTCGCCGAACGGTTCCTCTCCGGGAAGAGCGAGGACGACTACCAGCAGGCCGTACGCGCCTGGCACGAGGAGCAGCAGTGACCGCGACCACGACCGTCACCCGCGCCGAGTACTGCGTCGTCGCCTGCGCCGAGGCCTGGCGCGACAACGGTGAGATCCTCGCCGCCGCCATGGCCCCGGTCTCCTCCTTCGGCGCCCGGCTCGCCAAACGCTCCTTCTCCCCCGACCTGCTCCTGACCGACGGCGAGGCGATGCTCGTCGGTCTCGACGGGCAGGTCGAGGGCTGGCTGCCGTACCGCCGCCATCTCACGATGGTCACCGGCGGCAAGCGGCACGTCATGATGGGCGCGAGCCAGATCGACCGGCACGGCAACCAGAACATCTCCTGCATCGGCGACTGGTCCCGGCCCGCCCGCCAGCTCCTCGGCGTCCGGGGCGCTCCGGTCAACACCCTGAACAATCCGGTGAGCTACTGGATCCCGAAGCACTCGCCCCGGGTCTTCGTGACGCGTGTGGACATGGTCAGCGGCGTCGGCTACGACCGCGCGGCGGCCGCCGGGGCCGACCGTTTCCACCGGATCCCGCGGGTCGTCTCCGACCTCGGCGTCTTCGACTTCGAGACGCCCGACCGCTCGATGCGGCTCGCCTCGGTCCACCCCGGCGTCACCGTGGACCAGGTCCGGCAGGCCACCGGCTTCGACCTGGTGATCGGGGACGAGGTGCCGTACACCCGCGAGCCGACCGCCGAGGAGCTGCGGCTGATCCGCGAGGTGATCGACCCGAAGGGGCTGCGGGACCGGGAGGTCCGGGTCTGATGGAGACGGCGCTCACCAAGCTGACCGGCGTCCGGTACCCCATCGTGCAGACCGGCATGGGCTGGGTGGCCGGGCCGCGGCTGGTCTCGGCCTCCGCGAACGCCGGCGCCCTCGGCATCCTCGCCTCGGCGACGATGACCGTCGAGGAGCTGCGTGCGGCGGTCCGTGAGGTGAAGTCGCGTACGGACCGGCCGTTCGGGGTCAATCTCCGCGCGGACGCGGGCGACGCCCGCGAGCGGGTCCGGATCATCGTCGACGAGGGCGTACGGGTCGCCTCCTTCGCCCTCGCCCCCTCCCGGGAGCTGATCGCCGAGCTGAAGGACGCGGGCGTGGTCGTGGTCCCGTCCATCGGGGCCCGGCGGCATGCCGAGAAGGTCGCGGCCTGGGGCGCGGACGCGGTGATCGTGCAGGGCGGGGAGGGCGGCGGGCACACCGGCGAGGTGGCCACCACCGTCCTGCTGCCGCAGGTCGTCGACGCCGTCGACATCCCCGTGATCGCGGCCGGCGGCTTCCACGACGGCCGGGGCCTGGTGGCCGCGCTCTCCTACGGCGCCGCGGGCATCGCGATGGGCACCCGCTTCCTGCTCACCTCCGACTCGACCGTCCCCGACACCGTCAAGGAGCGATACCTCGCCGCGACGGTCAAGGACGTGACGGTGACGACCGCCGTCGACGGACTCCCGCACCGGATGCTCCGTACCGAGATGGTCGCCGCCCTCGAACGGGCGGGCCGGGTGAGGGCGTTGGCGCAGGCCGTCCGCCGCGCGGCCGGCTTCCGCCGGATCTCGGGGCTTTCGTGGTCGCGGATGATCCGCGACGGTCTCGCGATGAAACACGGCAAGGACCTGTCGTGGAGCCAGGTCCTGCTCGCCGCGAACACCCCCATGCTCCTCAAAGCGTCCATGGTCGAGGGCCGCACCGACCTCGGTGTCATGGCGTCCGGACAGGTCGCGGGGCTGATCGAGGACCTCCCGAGCTGCGAGGAACTCGTCCTGCGGGTCATGTCCGAGGCCGAGCACGTGCTCCGCACCCTGCCAACACCAGGGTGAAACCCTCATCCCCTCACGGGAGTTCAGTCATGCCTCTGTCGAGACGCGCACTGCTGAGCACCGCCACCGCCGCGGTGTTCGCGGCGGCCACCGCCCCGGCCGTCGCGGCGACCGGAAGCCGCCTCCGCGCCACGGCCGTTCGCCACATCCCGCTCCAGGGCGCGGTCAACGTCCGCGATCTGGGCGGCTACGTCACCTACACCGGCGGCCGGGTGCGGCACGGCCTGGTGTACCGGGCCGATGCCCTGGGCAAGCTCACCGACTCCGATGTGACGACCCTCGCCGGGCTGCGCCTGGGGCGGGCCGTCGACTTCCGGATCCCGCTGGAGGTCCAGTACGACGGCGCCGACCGGCTCCCGGCCGGGGTCGTCCCGGTGTCACGGCCGATCACGGACAACGGTCTGTTCGGCCAGCTGCTCGCGGCGATCGGCTCCCGCGATCCGGTGCGCCAGGAGCAGATGCTCGGCGGCGGGAGGGCGGCCGCGTTCATGAACGAGGTGTACCGCTCGTTCGTCACCAGCGCGGCGAACCGCGCCCAGTTCGGCCTTACGCTCCGCGAGCTGGCCGGCCTCGGCTCGACACCCTCGCTGTACCACTGCACCTCGGGCAAGGACCGTACGGGCTGGACGAGCTATCTCCTGCTGACGGCCCTGGGCGTGCCGGAGGCGACGGCCGTCGGCGACTACCTGGCCTCCAACACCTTCCGAGCCGCGTACGACGCGAAGGTGCGGGAGGGACTGAAGCAGGGCGGGCTGATGCAGAACCCGGACCTGATCATCCCCCTCCAGGAGGTGCGTACCGCGTATCTGAACACCGCGCTGGACGAGGTGAGGACCGCGTACGGCAGTCCCTTCCGGTATCTCACCGACGGCCTGGGCCTGGAGCTGCGCACGCTGTCGCGGCTCCAGGACCGGCTCGTCGACTAGGCGGCGCCGCCGCCCCGGCGGCCCCTGCCGCCGGCACCGCCACCGCTGCGGGTACGGGTGGCCGAGCCGCCCGCGCCTGTACGGGGGGCGGACCCGCCCGTGCCGGTGCGGGAGGTCGAACCGCCCGTGCCCGTACGGGAGGCCGAGCCGCCGGTGCCGGTGCGGGAGGTCGAACCAGCCGTACCCGTACGGCCGTTGGCCTGGGAGCGGGTGCGGCCGCCGCCACCGCGGCGCGGACGCTGACCGCCGTTGCGGGCGGACGCGGGCTGGGTCGGCTGCGGGACCTCGATGACGATCGGTATGCCGGAGGGCTCCCGGGCACCGGTGAGCCGCGTCAGCTCCTCGTCGCTGGACTTGATCTGTGCCGTGCGGGGGCTGATGCCGGCGTTCGACATCAGCCGGCTCATGTCCCGCTTCTCCTCGGGCAGCACGAGCGTGACGACACTGCCGGACTCGCCGGCGCGCGCCGTGCGGCCGCCGCGGTGCAGATAGTCCTTGTGGTCGATCGGCGGGTCGACGTTCACGACGAGGTCGAGGTCGTCGACGTGGATGCCGCGCGCCGCCACGTTGGTCGCCACGAGCGCGGTGACCTGGCCGTTCTTGAACTGGTCCAGGGTGCGGTTGCGCTGCGGCTGCGAGCGGCCGCCGTGCAGCCCGGAGGCCCGTACGCCGTTGGCGAGGAGCCGCTTGACCAGCCGGTCCACGGACCGCTTGGTGTCCAGGAAGAGGATCGTGCGACCGTCGCGGGCCGCGATCTTCATCGTGACGGCCTTCTTGTCGGTCTCGTCGGCGATGTAGAGCAGGTGGTGCTCCATCGTCGTGACCGCGCCGGCCGAGGGGTCGACGGAGTGCACGACCGGGTCGGTGAGGAACATCTTCACCAGGCGGTCGATGTTCTGGTCGAGGGTCGCCGAGAACAGCATCCGCTGCCCCTCCGGCTCGACCTGCTTGAGCAGCGCCGTGACCTGGGGCATGAAGCCCATGTCGGCCATCTGGTCGGCCTCGTCCAGGACCGTGATCGCGACCTGGTCGAGCCGGCAGTCGCCGCGCTCGATGAGGTCCTTGAGGCGTCCGGGCGTCGCCACGAGCACCTCGGCGCCGCGGCGCAGCGAGTTCGCCTGCTTGGTGATCGACAGGCCGCCGACGACGGTGGCGAGCCGCAGCTGCACCGAGGTGGCGTACGGCGCGAGGGCGTCGGTCACCTGCTGGGCGAGCTCACGGGTGGGCACGAGGACCAGGGCGAGCGGGGCCTTGGGCTCGGCGCGGCGGCCCGCGGTGCGGGCGAGCAGGGCGAGGCCGAAGGCGAGGGTCTTGCCGGAGCCGGTGCGGCCACGGCCGAGGATGTCCCGGCCGGCCAGCGAGTTCGGCAGGGTGGCGCCCTGGATCGGGAACGGCTCGGTCACGCCCTGCGCGTTGAGCGTCTTGACCAGGGCCGCCGGCATGTCGAGGGCGTCGAAGGACTCGACGGACGGGAGCGCGGGCGTCAGCGTCTCGGGCAGGGTGAACTCACGCGGCGGCGGAGGCGTGGCCGGTCCGCGGCGGCCGGCTCCCTTGGCCTTGCCCCTGGGGGCGGCGGAGCCGCGGCGGGTGTTTCCGGACGGGGTTCCGGAACTGGATTCCGCGGCCCGACGGGGCCGCCTTTCGGAGCGGGTCATGGGAAAAGCCTTCCTGGCCTGAGCACAGCACGAGCCGGGACCCGCACCTGCGCGGTGCGGGCCCCGGCTGCGAGAAACGCGTCCGGCAATTAGGCCGGGAGGATGTTCTCCGCCTGCGGGCCCTTCTGGCCCTGCGTGACGTCGAAGGTGACCTTCTGGCCTTCCTGCAGCTCACGGAAGCCGGAGGTCGCGATGTTGGAGTAGTGGGCGAAGACGTCGGCGCCGCCGCCGTCCTGCTCGATGAAGCCGAAGCCCTTTTCCGAGTTGAACCACTTCACGGTTCCGGTGGCCATAATTTTCTCCTGAATAGGTAAGGGTCCCACCCGGAGAGTCCGGAAAACAAAATCGCGCCTGAAGGAACATTCCCGTCAGGCGCACATAAAGTTCATGGGTACCAAAACTAGCAACTCAGGAACCTTAGCACGCCGCCCCACCCGAACGGGCGGGGCGGCGACGAGCATCACATCGGGGACGACACGAAGGTCGGGCGCCTGCGCCGGCCTCCGGCCGGACGGCGCGTGCCGACTCTCAGAGCCGCTCGATGATCGTCACGTTCGCCTGACCACCGCCCTCGCACATCGTCTGGAGGCCGAAGCGGCCGCCGGTGCGCTCCAGTTCGTGGAGGAGGGTGGTCATCAGCTTCACTCCGGTCGCGCCCAGCGGGTGGCCGAGGGCGATCGCGCCGCCGTTGACGTTCACCCGGGCGGGGTCCGCGCCGGTCTCCTTCAGCCAGGCCAGGACCACGGGGGCGAACGCCTCGTTGATCTCGACGAGGTCCATGTCCTCGATGGTCATGCCGGCCTTCTTCAGCGCGTACGCGGTCGCCGGTATGGGCGCGGAGAGCATCCGGATCGGGTCCTCGCCGCGGACGGAGAGGTGGTGGATGCGGGCGCGCGGGGTGAGGCCATGTTCCCGTACGGCCCGCTCGCTCGCCAGGAGCATCGCCGCGGCGCCGTCGGAGACCTGGGAGGAGCAGGCGGCGGTGATGGTGCCGCCCTCGACGACCGGCTTCAGGCCGGCCATCTTCTCCAGGGTGGTGTCCCGGCGCGGACCCTCGTCGACGGTCACGTCCCCGTAGGCCACGGTCTCCCGCTCGAAGCGGCCCTCGTCGATCGCCCGCAGTGCGCGCTCGTGCGAGCGGAGGGCGAATTCCTCCTGGTCACGGCGGGTGATCCCCCACTTCTTCGCGATCAGCTCGGCGCCGTGGAACTGGTTGACGGGCGCGTCCGCGTACCGGGCCCGCCAGCCCCGGGAGCCGGCGTAGGGGCCCTCGGTCAGGCCGAGCGGCTCGGCGGCCTGCCGGGAGGCGAAGGCGATGGGGATCATGGACATGTTCTGCGTGCCGCCCGCGACGACGAGGTCCTGGGTGCCGGAGAGGACGCCCTGCGCGGCGAAGTGCACGGCCTGCTGGGAGGAGCCGCACTGGCGGTCGATCGTGACGCCGGGGACCTCCTCGGGGAGGCCGGCCGCCAGCCAGGCCGTACGGGCGATGTCGCCGGCCTGCGGGCCCACGGTGTCGAGGCAGCCGAAGACCACGTCCTCGACGGCGGCCGGGTCGACGCCGGAGCGGGTGACGAGGGCCTTGAGGACATGGGCGCCGAGGTCCGCCGGGTGGACGGAGGCCAGACCTCCCTTGCGGCGGCCCACCGGGGTGCGGACCGCTTCGACGATGTAGGCCTCGGCCATGACAACTCCTCCAGACGTCTATGTGCGTACGGCGATACCGTCCAGGACCATCGACAGGTACTGGCGGGCGATCTCCTCCGGGCTGTGCTGGCCGCCCGGGCGGTACCAGGACGCGGCGACCCAGACGGTGTCGCGCACGAAGCGGTAGGTGAGACGGATGTCGAGGTCGGCGCGGAAGACCCGGTCCTCGACCCCGCGCTCCAGCGTGCCGAGCCACGCCTTCTCGAACTTCACCTGCGAGTCCGAGAGGTAGTGGAAGCGGGGCTGGGAGCTGAGGTGCCGGGACTCCTTCTGGTAGATCGCGACGGCGGCGCGGTGCCGGTCGATCTCCCGGAAGGACTCGGTGACGAGGGCCTCGATGGTCTCCCTGGGCCCGAGGTCGGCGGCGAGGACGGCGTCGTAGCCCTCCCACAGCTCGGTCAGGAAGGTGGAGAGGATCTCGTCGAGCATCGATTCCTTGGAATCGAAGTGGTAGTAGAGGCTGCCGGCGAGCATTCCGGCGGCGTCGGCGATCTTGCGTACGGTCGTGGCGTTGTACCCCTGGGCGGCGAACACCTCGGCGGCGGTGTCCAGGAGTTCTCGGCGCCGCTCGGGCGAGGCGCTCACCGGGGTCTTCTTCTTGCTGGCAGTGTTCGGCACACGTCCATTCTGGTCCTACGCGTGCTGGCTGCTGACGGAGACGGTCTCGCCGGTCATGTAGGAGGAGTAGCCGCTGGCGAGGAAGACGATGACGTTGGCGATCTCCCAGGGTTCGGCGTACCGCCCGAAGGCCTCGCGTTCGGTGAGTTCGGCGAGCAGCTCGGCCGAGGTGACCTTGACCAGGTGCGGGTGCATGGCCAGGGACGGGGAGACGGCGTTGACGCGGACCCCGTAAGCGGCCGCCTCGACGGCGGCGCAGCGGGTGAGTGCCATGACGCCCGCCTTGGCCGCGGCGTAGTGGGCCTGGCCCGCCTGGGCCCGCCAGCCGACGACGGAGGCGTTGTTGACGATCACCCCGCCGCCGTCGGTGTCCCGGTAGTGGCGCAGGGCGGCGCGGGTGCAGCGGAAGGTGCCGTTCAGGGTGACGTCGAGGACCCGGGTCCACTGCTCGTCGGTCATGTCGACGAGCTCGGCCGTGCCGCCGAGGCCGGCGTTGTTGACGACGGCGTCCAGGCCGCCGTGGAGACGTACGGCCGTGTCGAAGAGCTGCTGGACCTGGGTCTCGTCGGTGACGTCGCAGGGCAGGGAGTCGATCCGGTCCGCGCCGAACTCGGCGGCGAGCGCGGCCTCGGTCTCCTTGAGCCGGCGGGCGTGGGCGTCGCTGATCAGGATCCTGGCGCCCTCCTCCAGGAAGCGGCGGGCGGTGGCGCCGCCTATGCCGGCTCCGGCGGTGGCGGTGATGACGGCGGTACGGCCGGCGAGCAGGCCGTGGCCGGGGACGTACGCGGGCGGGGTGGCGGGCACGGGCGGGGTCATGGGCGCGGCTCCTTCGGGAGGCCGAGCACCCGCTCGGCGATGATGTTGCGCTGGATCTCGCTGGATCCGGCGTAGATGGTGTCGGCGCGGGAGAAGAGGAACAGCCGCTGCCACTCGTCGAGTTCGTACGGCTGCGCGGCGAGGACCGTGGACGCGGCGCCGCAGATGTCCATGGCGAGTTCGCCGAGGTCGCGGTGCCAGTGGGACCAGTACAGCTTGGCCATCGAGGGTTCCGTGCCGCGCAGGGCGTTCGCCCGCATGGCCTGGAGCCCTGTCCAGGCCAGGACGAGCCGGTCACGGACGAGCGGGTCGGCGAGGGCTCCGTTGCGCCGCGCGAGGTCGATGAGACCTTCCAGCTCGCGCCGGAATCCCACCTGTTGGCCGAGGGTGGAGACACCCCGTTCGAAGCCGAGGGTGGCCATGGCGATCCGCCAGCCGTCGCCGGGCTCGCCGACGACGTTCGCGGTGTCGGTGCGGGCTCCGTCGAAGAAGACCTCGTTGAACTCGCTGGTGCCGGTGAGCTGGACGATCGGCCGGACCTCGACGCCGGGCTGGTCCATGGGGACGAGGAGGTACGAGAGTCCGGCGTGGCGCTTCGATCCCGGTTCGGTCCGGGCGACGACGAAGCACCACTGGGACTCGTGGGCGAGCGAGGTCCAGATCTTCTGCCCGTCGACGACCCAGGCGTCCCCGTCGCGGGTGGCTCGGGTGCGGACGGCGGCGAGGTCGGAGCCGGCGCCGGGTTCGCTGTAGCCCTGGCACCAGAGCTCCTCGACGGCGCGGATCGGGGGCAGGAAGCGGGCCTTCTGCTCCTCGGTGCCGTGGGCGATGAGGGTGGGGCCGAGGAGCTGTTCGCCGATGTGGTTGACGCGGGCGGGGGCGTCGGCGAGGGCGTACTCCTCGTGGAAGGCGATCTGCTCCTCGATGCTCGCGCCGCGGCCGCCGTACTCCTTCGGCCAGCCGACGCAGGTCCAGCCGTGCGCCGCCAAGTGCCGCTCCCAGAGCAGGCGTTCGGCGAACGCCTCGTGCTCCCGGCCCGGTCCGCCGCGGCCCCTCAGCCGGGCGAACTCGCCACCGAGGTGGGCCTCCAGCCAGTCCCGGATCTCCGCTCGGAACTCCTCGACGCTGCTCATGGCCGTACGTTAACCTACCAAACACTTGTTAGGGAAGCTTGGCGGAAGGGGCTCCCATGGACCTGTCGTACGGCGCCGAGGAGGACGCCTTCCGGGCGGAGGCCCGGGAGTGGCTGCGCGCCCATGTGCCAAAGGAGCCGCTGCCGTCCCTGGAGACCGCGGAGGGCTTCGCCGCGCATCGCCTCTGGGAGGCGGAGCTGGCCGCCGACCGCTGGTCGGTCGTGTCCTGGCCGGAGCGGTACGGGGGCCGGGACGCCGACATCTTCCGGTGGCTGGTCTTCGAGGAGGAGTACTACGCGGCGGGGGCGCCCGGCCGGGTCTCCCAGAACGGCATCAACCTCCTCGCGCCCACCCTCTTCGACCACGCGACGCAGGAGCAGCGGGCCCGGGTGCTGCCGTCGATGGCGACCGGCGAGGTCGTCTGGGCACAGGCCTGGTCCGAGCCCGGATCCGGCTCCGACCTCGCCTCGCTGACCTCGCGGGCGGTACGGACCGAGGGCGGCTGGCTGCTGTCCGGACAGAAGACCTGGTCCTCGCGGGCGGCCTTCGCGGACCGCGCCTTCGGCATCTTCCGCACCGACCCCGAGACCGACCCCGCCAGGCCGCACCGGGGGCTGACGTATCTGATGTTCGACCTGCGGGCGCCGGGAGTGACCGTCAGGCCGATCGGACGGCTCGACGGGAAGCCGGCCTTCGCCGAGCTCTTCCTCGACGAGGTGTTCGTGCCCGACGAGGACGTGATCGGCGAGCCGGGCCAGGGGTGGCGGATCGCGATGTCCACGACGGGCAACGAGCGCGGGCTCATGCTCCGCTCCCCCGGGCGCTTCCTGGCCGCCGCGGATCGTCTCGTACGGCTGTGGCGCGAGACCGGCGAGGACCGGGGGCTCCGGGACCGGGTCGCGGACGCGGTGATCGGGGCGCGGGCGTACCAGCTCTTCACGGCGGGCGGCGCGTCGCGCTTCGCAGCGGGGGCCGGGGGCACCCCCGCTCGCGCCGAACCGAGAGCGGGGGAGAGCGGGGCGGAGTCGAGCCTGAACAAGGTCTTCTGGTCCGAGTACGACATCGCGCTGCACGAGACGGCGCTCGATGTGCTGGGCGGGGAGGCGGTGGACGGCGACTGGGGCGAGGGATACGTCTTCTCCCTCGCGGGACCGATCTACGCGGGCACCAACGAGATCCAGCGCGACATCATCGCCGAGCGGCTGCTCGGCCTGCCGAAGGGGCGGCGCTGATGCGATTCCTGCCGACGGAGGAGCAGCGCGACTTCGCGCGCTCGCTGGACGCGATGCTGACGGCGGCGGGGACGCCCGCGGCGATACGGGCATGGGCGTCGGGTGACTCCGGCCCCGGCCGGGCCCTGTGGTCCCGCCTGGCGGAGGCCGGCGTCTTCGCCCTGGCGATCCCGGACCGCTACGAGGGCGTGGGCCCGCTCCCGGTCGAACTGGCGACGGCGTTCGTGGAACTGGGCCGGCACGGGGTACCGGGTCCCGTGGTGGAGACGGTGGCCGTCTCGGCGCTGCTGTCGGAGCTGGCGCGGCGGGGCGAGGAGGGCCCGGCGAAACGCCTGCTGCCGGCCCTGGCCACGGGCGGGACGATCGCGAGCCTTTCCCTGCACCGCCCCGCGGAGCGGGAGCGTGGGGCCGGGGCCCGTGCCGACGCGTCCGCGGTCGACGCCGACCGTGCCGACCTCCTCCTCGTCGTCCGCGGCGAGGACCTGCTCCTCGCCCCCGGCCACCTGGACGTCCATGTCTCCCAGGACCCCGCCCGCCACCTCGCGAGGCCCGCCCCCGGCGGGGAGCTGCTGGCCGCCGGACCCGCCGTGACCGCGGCCGCCGCGCATGCCCACGACTGGGCCGTGCTCGCGACCGCCGCACAGGCGCTCGGCGTCGGGCTCACGCTCCTCGACCGGACCGTGGCGTACGCGAAGCAGCGCACCCAGTTCGGGACCTCGATCGGCTCGTTCCAGGCGGTCAAGCACCGCCTGGCCGACACCCTGCTCGCCCTGGAGTTCGCCCGACCCCTCCTCTTCGGAGCGGCACTCACCTTCGGAAGCGCCGATCTCGCCGCCGCCAAGGTCACGGCCGGCGAGGCCGCCTACGCCGCCGCCCGTACCGCCCTGCAGATCCACGGCGCCATCGGCTACACCGAGGAGCTCGACCTCTCGCTCTGGCTGCGCAAGGCCCGTCCCCTCCGGGACGCCTGGGGCACCCCGTCCTGGTGCCGGGCCCGTGTCATCGAGGCGTACGACCGTTCATGACTCCTCGCGCGGCGGCGCGTCGTCCGTGCCGCGCCGGATCGTCCGCACCACCGGCCGCCCGGCCGCCCAGGTGCGGATGACCATGTCCTCGCCTTCGACGGAGGTGCGCACCACCTCCGTCGGCTCCACCCGGAAGAGGTGGAACGGCAGCGGCGCACCGGCAGCCTCCGCGTACCGGTCGACCGTCTCGGTGTCCGTGATCTCCACCGCCCGCCCCGAGATCCGTACGTCTCCCCCGCCCATGTCCGTCCCCGCGCCCGGGTTGGCGAGCAGCGAGAAGCGCGGGTCGCGCCGCAGGTCCAGCGCCTTGCGGGAGCGCGGCATCATGCCGAGCCACAGCTCGCCGAAGCGGAAGTCCGCCTCGATTCCGCTGAGCCGGGGCGAGCCGTCCCGCCGCAGGGTGGCGAGGGCGTGGTGCGTGTACTTCCCGAAGCGTTCCCGCACGGTCGCGGCGAGCTCGGGCTGGGCTGCCTCGAAGGCGGCCCAGGTGACGGTTCCGGTGTGTCCCATGGCTCCAGGGAACACCGGATACCCGACATCCTCTGTCTGGATTACTCCGCGGGCGCGACGGTTCGCTCGGCGACGGAGCGCTCCACGCAGAACTCGTTGCCCTCCGGGTCGGCCAGGGTCGCCCAGCCGGTCCCGTCCGCGTTCCGGTGGTCGCCGACCAGCGTCGCGCCGAGCGCGATCAGCCGCTCGACCTCCTCGTCGCGCGTGCAGTCCTGGGGCTGGATGTCGAGGTGGACCCGGTTCTTGACCGACTTCTTCTCCGGCACCTGGATGAAGAGCAGGCTCGCCCCCTCGGTGAGGACCAACACCTCCGAGTCGCCCGGAACGTCACCCTCCCCGAGCTTCCCGTCCACGACGTCGACCCAGAAGGTAGCCAGGGCGTACGCGTCGGCGCAGTCGATCGTCACATGTCGCACAAGAGATGCCATGGCATCACTATCGCCCGATCAACACCCCGCCCGCCAGCGCCTTTCCGCCCCGTCACGACCGGACGATCGCCTGCGCCCTTGCCGCGGCGAGCCAGTTGGGGAACTCGGCGACGATGCGGTCGTACAGCTCCGCGTCCGGGACCCTGCGCGGGTCCTTCCCCGCGTGGAAGAACCCGGCGTTGTCCACCGGTCGCTTGGCCGGCACGGCCAACTCGTCCAGCTTCCGCAGGAATTCGAACTGCCGGCTGCCCGGGTCGCCGAAGCCGATGAACTGCCAGAAGATCGGCAGCTTCGCCGCCTTGCACAAGTACCGTTCCGCGGCGAGCTTGTTGATCGGCCCGCCGTCGGTCTGGAAGACGACGAGCGCGGGGGCCGTGGCCCCGCTGTCGAGGTAATGGTCGATGACCGCGTCCATCGCCAGGTGGTAGCTGGTCTTGCCCATGTGGCCGAGCCCGGCGACTATCCGGTCGATCCGCCCCTGGTGGTCGGCGAGCGCGATGTCGGTCTCGGCGTCGATGTCGGTGGAGAAGAAGACCACCGGCACCCGCCCGTCGTCGTCCAGGTTGGCGGAGAGCCCCAACACCCGGTCGGCCAGGGCCTGCACGCTGCCGTCCTGGTAATACGGCTTCATCGAGCCCGAGTAGTCGACCACCAGATAGACGGCGACGCGCTGCCCGCTCATCCCGTGCTTCTGGAGGGAGACCCCTGCCGACTTGTAGAGACTCACCAACGCGGGCGCGGTCTCCTCGACCTTACGCAGACTCATGGCCACGGACGGCTCCCCCTCCCCGATTCCGTACGGACCCCTCCCGTACGACTGCTGCCGAGAGTACGTGATCACCCGCTGGAGGCGGCCTGGAAGACTGTCCCCCATGCGTGTCGGCTTATGGATCCTGGGGGCGGTCTACGCCGTACTGCCCGGCGTGTGCGGCCTGTTCGTGTATCTGGACGGCCCACCGCCGGGGATGACGATGGTGCAGGTGATCGCGCTCGCACTCCTCGGCCCGGTGGCGGGTGCCATGCTCGTACGGGCGGGGTACGAGCCCCTGGTCCCGGAGAGCTGGCGGTACACACCGCCGTTGCTTCGTGCGCTGCTCCCCCTCGGCTGCGTCCTTGTGTTCGGGTGCTTCGCCGTCGTGGCGATGGCGGTGCGCGGAGTCGCCCTGGGGATGGGCTTCGATCTCGTCGACGGCCCGCGGGCGGTGTGGGCGGCCACCCCCGTCGAGTTCCGCGAGCTGACGCTGCTGGCGCTCGCACTGTGCGTCCCCCTGCTGGTGTGGGCTCCGGTGGCGCGCTACGAGGGCGCCCACATGGTGCACCGGGTCCTTCTGATGCAGGCGACGACCAGACCGATGCGGACGGGTGACGTGGAGGCTCTCCGCGCCGTCACCGCACCGCTGCGGAGGCCCCGACGGCTGCCGAGCGCGAACGCGCTCGACGAGGGGATGATGGCGGCCCTCGACAGCTGGGCCCTGATCAACCACCTCGACCGGACCCAGGAGATGGGGTCGCTGGACGCGGGCATCGCTGCGGCCCGGCGCGGACTGGGCGGACTCCGTGCCCTGCCGGGCTGGGGTTCCAAGAGGTTCGTCTGGTCGCTGCGGGACAACCTCGGCGACGCGCTGTGGGAGCGCTACCAGGACACGCACAGCTCGGCGGCGCTCGACGAGGTGATTCTGATCCGCCGCGAGGTGCTGGCCGCACCCCGCTGGAGGAAGGGGCTCGACCAGCGCCCGTATCTCATCCAGCTCAGTGAGGCCCTCGGCGCCCGGTTCGATCTGAGCGGCGACGAGGGCGACCTCCGGGAAGCCGTGGAGGTCGCCGAACAGGCCGTGCGTTCACGCCCGTTGGGCAGAGGCCCGAGCGTGACCGCTCTGCGCAATCTGGGCCGGCAGCACATCCGCGGTGTCCGGGAGGGGAAGGGCGGCATCGCGGCATGGGAGGCGGCCGTGGCGGCCCTGCGTGCGGGCGTCGCCCTCGAAGCGGGGTCCGACGAGGACGGGTGCCTCTTCCAGCTGATCGGCGCCTTGATCGAGGCGCCCCGGGAGGGGCCGCGGGCCGCGACGCTGGCCGAGGCGCGTGGCCTGGCGGAGGAGTTGGCCGACGAGGCCGAGCCGGGGACGGGAGAGGAGGGCTCGTACCGCTACCTCCTGGGCATCGTGCTCCTGGAACTGGTCGAGGAGGACCCGGATCCGGTCCCCGCGCTGTGGGTGGAGACCACGGAGGCCTTCAGGGCGGCGGCGGAGAACCTTGCCGTGCCCGCCGAGACGCGACTGCACGCGGCCCGGATGTGGGGCATGTTCGCCGCCGGTACCGCCATGGAGCTCGCCGCGGGCGGGGTGGCCCGGGAGCGGGTGGGCGCGACCGCGGAACAGCTGTGGACCTCCGGAGCCGACGGTCTCGCGCTGGCCGTGGAGCTGCTGCCGCTGGTCGTGTGGCGCGGTGTCGACCCCGGCGACCAGCGGACCCTGCTCGCCGATCTGTACGAGCTCGCGGTCGACGCGGCGGCCGTCGCCGTGTGCGCGGGGCGGCCCGAGCGGGCGGTGGAGATCCTCGAGCGGGGTCGTACCGTGATGTGGTCGCAGCTGCTCGACCTGCGGACGACGGAGCTGACCCGGCTGCGGACGGACGACCCGGAGCTCTTCGCACGCCTCGACGCGATACGGGAAGAGCTGGACACGCCCCTCCCGGAGGGCGGGGCGGAGGACCCGGCACGGTCCGAGCGCCGTACCGCCCTGGCCCGCGAATGGGAGACCCGGACCCGCGAGGCGGGCCTGCTGCGCAGCCCTGACTACGCCGCCCTGCGGGCGGCCGCCGCCGAGGGCCCGGTAGTGATCGTGAACATCACCGTCTTCGGCTGCCACGCCCTGGTCGTGCGCCATGTGGGCCCGGTGACCGTCGTGCCGCTCGACACCCTCACGCACGAGGCGACGGGCGAGGCCCTCGACCGTACGGCGAAGGCCGACGAGCGCCTCGTCCAGGCACACGCGGCGCTACGGGAGGCGCACCGGAACGCGTCGGCGGATCCTGGCACGCCGACGACATCCATCTCCGCCACCGACGGCATTGCCGCCGCCGAGGCGCTCGTCATCCGGGCCGAGATGCGTCGGGAGCAGGCGAGTGCGCGGACGCTCGACTGGCTGTGGGAGACGGTCGCTCGACCGGTGTTCGAGGCGCTTCCCGAACTCGGATCGGACGACGGCACGTTGCGTCGGCTCTGGTGGTGCCCGACCGGGATGGCCACGTACCTTCCGCTGCACGCGGCCGGGTCCCGGCGCGGTGGTGTACGGGAGTCGGTGCCCGGCCGGGTCGTCCCCTCGTACGCGCCGACGCTCACCTCCCTGCTGCACGCCCGTCGGCCACGGCAGGCGCCTCCCACGGAGTCCTTGCTCCTGCTCACCGTGGACGAGCCGGATCTGCCGGAGGTCGGCGCCGAGGCCGCGGTCGTCGCCCACCATGTGCCCGAGTCCGTCCGGCTGCGGGACGACGACGCCACGGTCGACGCCGTCGCCCGCCTCCTACCGGACCACACCCGCCTCCACGCCGTCTGCCACGGCATCGCCCGCGAGGGTCTGCGAGTCGGTGGCGGCGAGATCCTCACCCCGCTGCAGCTCGCCCGGATCCCGGCCATGGACGCGGAGTTCGCGTTCCTGTCGGCGTGCGACACCGCCGTACCGGACCCGGAGGTGCCCGACGAGGCGACCCATCCGGCCGCGGTGCTGCACTTCGGGGGCTTCCGACACGTGCTGGCCAGCCTGTATCCCGTACAGGACGCGAGCGCTCCGGCGGTGACCGACGCCGTGTACGGGCGTCTCGTACGGGACGGGGTGCTGGAGGCCGACCGGGCGCCGCGGGCGCTGCACGCCACGCTGGCGGAGCTCCGGGCGGAGCACCCGTACCAGCCGAAGATCTGGATGCCGTACATCCACATAGGGGCCTGAGGCCTCGGTGCACCCCGAAACCGAAGAGGAGAAGATGACAGACCGCGCCCTGGAGAAACGCGCCCGCACCTGGTTGTGCGACAACTACCCAGCGGTCCGTGCGGACTTCGAGGAGGACGGCACCCTCGACGAGTTCGAGGACGTCTTCGACGAGGTACGGGAGGGCGGCAGCGCGCTGGAGGCGCTGCGGCGTCTCGGCCACGACCCGACGCTGGTGCTGGGCGAGCGGCGCAAGGACGGCGTGGGGTCGGCCGGGCTGTGGAGCGAGGAGACCGAGGTGAGCAGTGCGTTCCGGTGTCCGCGTGCCGTCGGCCGCTGCACGGCCCGCCGATCGCGGGACGCGGAGGGCGGCTGGCCGATGTGCTATCTGGATCCGGACGATCCGTACGGCGTGCCGCTGAAGCCGGCGGCGCTGCCCGTGGAAGGGAACCCGGGCTGATGGACGGGTTCCTCTCGGAGGTCGGCAAGAAGATCACCGAACGCTGGCTGACCCGGGTCGTCCTGCCCGGCCTGCTGTTCGTGGTGGCCGGTGCCGTGGCCCTGGCGCCCGGCCGCTCGGGGCCGGTCGACGTGACGGCGACGATCGAGTGGCTGGAACGCTTGCGCACCGGACGGTACGCGTCACCGTCCGGGACGGCGGCGGCGCTGGTGATCCTGCTCCTCGCTGTCGCGGGCCCGGCGCTGTGCGCGGAGTGGCTGGCGTCGGTTGTCGCCCGGCTGTGGGCGGGGCGTGACCGCTGGATGCGCCGGGCGGCGCGACGGCTGCGCGGCGGCACGGCCGTCCCGGCGCGGGCGACCTGGATCGGGGGCCGTCTCGGGGCGGCCGAGGAGCGGATACGGGTCCAGCACGGCGTCCACATGTCCCTGGTGTGGCCACGCCTGTGGCAACTGGCGCCGGAGGGCAGCCGGCAGGAGGTGAACGCCGCCTGGGACCGCTACGCGGCTGCCACGCTCCGGACCGCGTGGACGGTTCCGTACGCCGTGCTCGCGGCGACTGCGGGCTGGTGGCCTGCCGCGGTGATCGCGGCGGGGCTCGCCGTCACGGGATGGCGCGAAGGGCGGTCGGCCGTGGTGGGCCTTGTCGAGGCGGTCGAGTCGGCGGTGGACACGGGCCTGCGGGGTCTGGCCGAGGCGCTCGGGGTGCCGCTGCGACACGGGCGGGTGCTTCCGGCGGACGGGACGCTGATCAACGAGCTGATCAACAAGGGGCGTTGAGACCAGGCCGTCGCACGTGGGGCTCGCTGGCCTGTGCGGCGTGAGACCGACCACGCCGTACCGCCCTCTGGACATCACGATCCCGTTCCCCGAACTGACCGCGACGATGCCGGCCCCGGGCTACCAGCCGGACCGGCACGACGGGTCCCCGCTGCCGCTGCCGGCCCTCCGCCGACCCGACCACCGGCGCCGCTTCCCGGCGCCCCCGGCCGGACGCGCCGCGGCGCCCTCCCAGTCGTCCGGTCGGGGACATTCGGGGGGCGCCGCGCTCAGTTCCGTACGTCGTTGTACGGGACGTCTTCGGGGACGGACGGTCAGACCGTAAGGGCTCGGTCCGTCGGGCGGATCGGGGCCGGGAGGTCGCTCGCACCCGTCAGGAAGCGGTCGACTCCGCGGGCGGCCGAGCGGCCCTCGGCGATCGCCCAGACGATCAGCGACTGGCCGCGGCCGGCGTCACCGGCCACGAACACACCACCGACGTTGGTGGCGAAGTCCGCGTCACGGGCGATGTTACCCCGCTCATCGAGGTCTAGACCAAACTGCCCGACCAGGCCGTTCTCCACGTCGGTACCCGTGAAGCCCATCGCGAGCGTGACCAGCTGCGCCGGGATCTTCCGCTCCGTGCCGGGCTTCTGCGTCAGCTTGCCCTCGACGAACTCGACCTCGACCAGGTGGAGGAACTGGACGTTGCCGTCCTCGTCGCCCTCGAAGTGGGTGGTGGAGACGGAGTAGACCCGCTCGCCGCCCTCCTCGTGCGCCGAGGTGACCTTGTACAGCATCGGGAAGGTCGGCCACGGCTGGCCGGCCACCCGCTCCTCGCCCGGACGCGGCATGATCTCCAGCTGCGTGACCGAGGCCGCGCCCTGGCGGTGGGCGGTGCCCACGCAGTCCGCGCCGGTGTCGCCGCCACCGATGACGACCACGTGCTTGCCCTCGGCCGTGATCGGCGGGGCCACGAAGTCGCCCTCGACGACCTTGTTCGCGAGCGGCAGGTACTCCATTGCCTGGTGGATGCCGGACAGCTCCCGGCCCGGGACGGGCAGGTCACGGGCGGTCGTCGCACCGGCGGCGATGACGACGGCGTCGTACCGCTTGCGCAGGTCCGTCGCCGTGATGTCGCGGCCGATCTCGACGCCCGTGCGGAACTTGGTGCCCTCCGCGCGCATCTGCTCGATGCGGCGGTTGATGTGCCGCTTCTCCATCTTGAACTCGGGGATGCCGTACCGCAGCAGTCCGCCGATCCGGTCGGCGCGCTCGAAGACGGCGACCGTGTGGCCGGCCCGCGTCAGCTGCTGGGCGGCGGCGAGACCCGCCGGGCCCGAGCCGATGACGGCGACGGTCTTGCCGGAGAGGCGCTCGGGCGCCTGCGGCTTGACGTCGTTGCTGTCCCACGCCTTGTCGATGATGGAGACTTCGACGTTCTTGATGGTGACGGCCGGCTGGTTGATGCCGAGCACACACGCGGCCTCGCACGGAGCCGGGCACAGACGGCCGGTGAACTCCGGGAAGTTGTTGGTCGCGTGCAGCCGCTCGGACGCCTGCGCCCAGTCCTCGCGGTAGGCGTAGTCGTTCCACTCGGGGATCAGGTTCCCGAGCGGGCAGCCGTTGTGGCAGAACGGGATGCCGCAGTCCATGCAGCGGCCAGCCTGCTTGCTGATGATCGGCAGCAGGGAGCCGGGAACATAGACCTCGTTGAAGTCCTTGACGCGCTCGCCCACCGGACGGGTCTTGGCGACTTCGCGCCCGGTGGTCAGGAAGCCCTTGGGGTCAGCCATTGGTCGCCGCCTCCATCATCTTCTCGGTGGTCTCGGCCTCGGAGAGACCGGCGAGCTCAGCGGCGTCCTTGGCGGCGAGCACTGCCTTGTACGTGGACGGGATGATCTTGCTGAAGCGGTCCGCGTTCGCGGGCCAGTCGGCAAGGAGCTTCTCCGCGACCGTCGAGCCGGTCTCCTCGTGGTGGCGGCGCACGACGTCGTGCAGCCACTGCTTGTCGGAGTCGTCAAGCGCCTCGACGGCGGACAGGTTGCCGGAGTTGACGTTGTCCCGGTCGAGGTCGACGACGTACGCGATGCCGCCCGACATACCGGCCGCGAAGTTGCGGCCCGTCTCGCCGAGGACGACGGCCGAACCACCGGTCATGTACTCGCAGCCGTGGTCGCCCACGCCCTCCGAGACGACCAGCGCGCCGGAGTTGCGGACGCAGAAGCGCTCGCCGGTGCGGCCCCGCAGGAACAGCTCGCCGCCGGTCGCACCGTACGCGATGGTGTTGCCCGCGATGGTCGAGTACTCGGCCAGGTGGTCGGCGCCACGGTCCGGGCGGACGACGACACGGCCGCCGGAGAGGCCCTTGCCGACGTAGTCGTTGGCGTCGCCCTCCAGGCGGAGCGTGACACCGGCCGGCAGGAAGGCGCCGAACGACTGGCCGGCGGAGCCGGTGAAGGTGATGTCGATGGTGTCGGCGGGCAGTCCCGCGCCGCCGAACCTCTTCGTCACCTCGTGGCCGAGCATGGTGCCGACCGTCCGGTTGATGTTGCGGATCGCGACCTGGGCGCGGACCGGCTGCGCCTCCTCGGCGCTCGCGGCGCCCAGCGCCTCGGCGGCGAGCTCGATCAGCTCGTTGTCGAGGGCCTTCTCCAGACCGTGGTCCTGCTCGATCAGGGCGTGGCGGACCGCGCCCTCGGGCAGCTCGGGCACGTGGAAGAGCGGGGCCAGGTCCAGGCCCTGCGCCTTCCAGTGCGTCACGGCACGGCTGGTGTCGAGCAGCTCGGCGTGGCCGACGGCCTCCTCGAGCGTGCGGAAGCCCAGCTCGGCGAGGATCTCGCGGACCTCCTCGGCGATGAACTCGAAGAAGTTGACGACGAACTCGGCCTTGCCGGAGAAGCGGTCGCGCAGGACCGGGTTCTGCGTGGCGATGCCGACCGGGCAGGTGTCCAGGTGGCAGACGCGCATCATGACGCAGCCGGAGACGACGAGCGGCGCGGTCGCGAAACCGAACTCCTCGGCGCCGAGCAGCGCGGCGATGACGACGTCACGGCCGGTCTTGAGCTGGCCGTCGGTCTGGACGACGATCCGGTCGCGCAGGCCGTTGAGCAGCAGCGTCTGCTGGGTCTCGGCGAGGCCGAGCTCCCAGGGGCCGCCCGCGTGCTTCAGCGAGGTGAGCGGGGAGGCGCCCGTACCGCCGTCGTGGCCGGAGATGAGGACGACGTCCGCGTGCGCCTTGGAGACACCCGCGGCGACGGTGCCGACACCGACCTCCGACACCAGCTTCACGTGGATACGCGCGGCCGGGTTGGCGTTCTTGAGGTCGTGGATCAGCTGAGCCAGGTCCTCGATGGAGTAGATGTCGTGGTGCGGCGGCGGGGAGATCAGGCCGACGCCCGGGGTGGAGTGACGCGTCTTGGCGACCCACGGGTAGACCTTGTGGCCGGGCAGCTGGCCGCCCTCGCCGGGCTTGGCGCCCTGCGCCATCTTGATCTGGATGTCGTCCGCGTTGACCAGGTACTCGGAGGTGACGCCGAAGCGGCCGGAGGCGACCTGCTTGATCGACGAACGACGCGCCGGGTCGTACAGGCGCTCCGGGTCCTCGCCGCCCTCACCGGTGTTGGACTTGCCGCCCAGCTGGTTCATGGCGATGGCGAGGGTCTCGTGCGCCTCGCGGGAGATGGAGCCGTACGACATGGCGCCGGTCGAGAACCGCTTGACGATCTCGGCGACCGGCTCGACCTCGTCGATCGAGATGGCCTCGCGGCCCGAGGTGAAGCCGAACAGGCCGCGGAGCGTCATCAGGCGCTCGGACTGCTCGTTCACCCGGTCCGTGTACTTCTTGAAGATGTCGTACCGCTTGTTGCGCGTGGCGTGCTGGAGACGGAAGACGGTCTCCGGGTCGAACAGGTGCGGCTCGCCCTCGCGGCGCCACTGGTACTCGCCGCCGATCTCCAGCGCGCGGTGCGCGGAGGGGACGCCGGAGGCGGGGTACGCCTTGGCGTGGCGGGCGGCGACCTCCTTGGCGACGACGTCGAGACCGGCGCCGCCGATCTTGGTGGCCGTGCCGTTGAAGTACTTCCGGACGAAGGCGGTGTCGAGGCCGACGGCCTCGAAGACCTGGGCGCCGCGGTAGGAGGCGACGGTCGAGATGCCCATCTTGGACATGACCTTGAGGACGCCCTTGCCGAGGGCGTAGATCAGGTTCCGGATGGCCTGCTCGGGCTCCAGGCCCTCGATGAAGGTGCCGGCGCGGAGCAGGTCCTCGACCGACTCCATCGCCAGGTACGGGTTGACGGCGGCGGCGCCGTAGCCGATGAGGAGGGCCACGTGGTGGACCTCGCGGACGTCGCCGGCCTCGACCAGCAGACCCACCTGGGTGCGCTGCTTGGTACGGATGAGGTGGTGGTGGACGGCCGCGGTGAGCAGCAGCGACGGGATCGGCGCGTGCTCGGCGTCGGAGTGCCGGTCGGAGAGGACGAGCAGGTGGGCGCCGCCCTCGATCGCCGCGTCGGCCTCGGCGCAGATCTCCTCGATGCGGGCGGCGAGCGTGTCGCCACCGCCGGAGACCCGGTACAGGCCGGACAGGGTCGCGGCCTTCATGCCGGGCATGTCGCCGTCGGCGTTGATGTGGATGAGCTTGGCCAGCTCGTCGTTGTCGATCACCGGGAAGGGCAGGGTGACGCTGCGACAGGAGGCCGCGGTCGGCTCCAGGAGGTTGCCCTGCGGGCCCAGCGAGGAGTACAGCGAGGTGACGAGCTCCTCGCGGATGGCGTCCAGCGGCGGGTTGGTGACCTGCGCGAAGAGCTGGGTGAAGTAGTCGAAGAGCAGCCGGGGGCGCTCGGACAGGGCCGCGATCGGCGAGTCCGTGCCCATGGAGCCGAGCGGCTCGCCACCGGTGCGGGCCATCGGGGCGAGGATGACGCGGAGCTCTTCCTCGGTGTAGCCGAAGGTCTGCTGGCGGCGGGTGACCGAGGCGTGGGTGTGGACGATGTGCTCGCGCTCGGGGAGGTCCTCGAGCGTGATCTCGCCGGTCTCGAGCCACTCGGCGTACGGCTTCTCGGCGGCGAGGCCGGCCTTGATCTCGTCGTCCTCGATGATGCGGTGCTCGGCGGTGTCGACGAGGAACATCTTGCCGGGCTGGAGGCGGCCCTTGCGGACGACCTTGGCGGGGTCGATGTCGAGGACGCCGACCTCGGAGGAGAGGACGACGAGGCCCTCGTCGGTGACCCAGTAGCGGCCGGGGCGCAGACCGTTGCGGTCGAGGACCGCGCCGACCTGGACGCCGTCGGTGAAGGTGACACAGGCCGGGCCGTCCCAGGGCTCCATCATCGTGGAGTGGTACTGGTAGAAGGCGCGCCGGGCCGGGTCCATGGAGTCGTGGTTCTCCCACGCCTCGGGGACCATCATCAGGACCGAGTGCGGCAGCGAACGGCCACCGAGGTGGAGCAGCTCCAGGACCTCGTCGAAGGAGGCCGAGTCGGAGGCGTCCGGGGTGCAGACCGGGAAGATGCGGTCGAGCTTGCCCTCGCCGAAGAGGTCGGAGGCGAGCTGGGACTCGCGGGCCACCATCCAGTTGCGGTTGCCCTTGACCGTGTTGATCTCGCCGTTGTGCGCGACGAAGCGGTACGGGTGGGCCAGCGGCCAGCTCGGGAAGGTGTTGGTGGAGAACCGGGAGTGGACCAGGGCCACGGCGGTGGCGCAGCGGCGGTCCGACAGGTCCGGGAAGAAGGGCTCGAGCTGGCCGGTGGTCAGCATGCCCTTGTAGACGATGGTGCGGGCGGAGAGCGACGGGAAGTACGTCCCGGCCTCGCGCTCGGCGCGCTTGCGCAGCACGAACGCCTTGCGGTCCAGCGCGATGCCCTCGCTGCTGCCGTCGGCGACGAACAGCTGGCGGAAGACCGGCATGGTGGCGCGGGCGGAGGCGCCGAGCAGCTCGGGAGCGACGGGGACCTCGCGCCAGCCGAGGACGTTCAGCCCCTCCTCGGACGCGATCGTCTCGATCTGCGAGACGGCCTGTGCGGAGCCGTCGGCAGGGAGGAAGGCGATACCGACGGCGTAGGAGCCGGCGGTGGGGAGGGCGAAGTCGGTGACCTCGCGCAGGAAGGCGTCCGGGACCTGGAACAGGATGCCGGCGCCGTCTCCGGAGTCGGGCTCGGAGCCGGTGGCGCCTCGGTGCTCGAGATTGCGCAGTACGGTCAGCGCCTGCTCGACCAGCGCGTGGCTGGCTACACCGGTGAGGGTGGCCACGAACCCGACACCACAGGCGTCGTGTTCGTTACGGGGGTCGTACATCCCCTGCGGAGCGGGGCGACCGTCCATGGGCGACCAGGCGTCGGAACGCATCGGCTCTCCCGTCGTCGTCGTGGCATATGCAGCAGCCGAGGGACGACGTTGGCCCTCCGCGAAATTTCGTGCAGGTTACATGATGGCTGGCTTCTCGAAAAGTGGATAGCTCATTCCAACATGCGGACACCGCTGACACGGAGCGGTGGTGTTGGTTCACCTGTGAGGCATGGGGACAACGGGTGCCCCAAGGGGACGGATCGATCTTCCGGGGGGTCTCCGGCGACCCGTCGCAGAGCGGGCCTCATTGCCCGCGGCGCTTACGCCTCATGCCCGGTGGTCATGGATTCGAAACCGCCGGGTAACGGCTAGGTATGTCGCGCTGTGCATAGTGTCTCACCGGAGCGGTGGATCCGCCCAGGGGATATACGTCACAGCCAGCATGCACGGAGAAGGCTCTCGCCGCAGGACGAGGGCCTTCCCCAGGGACGACCACGAGGTCGGGGCGCGGAGCCGTCGACGCCGACGGGCCCGCGGGTGCGGTCAGGAGGTCAGAGCGCCGCTCCGAAGGCCATGCCGAGTCCGTACGTGACCGCGGCGGCCGCGCCGCCGAGGACGAGCTGACGCAGCCCGCTGAACCACCAGCTGCGGGCCGTCACCCGGGCCACCAGCGCGCCGCAGGCGAAGAGCCCGACGAGCGCGAGCAGCACGGCCGGCCACAGCGCGGTCGCACCGAGCAGATACGGCAGCACGGGGAGCAGCGCACCGAGCGCGAACGACGCGAACGAGGAGACCGCGGCGATCGTCGGCGACGGCAGGTCGTCGGGGTCGATGCCCAGCTCCTCGCGGGCGTGGATCTCCAGCGCCTGCTCGGGGTCGCGGGAGAGCTGCATGGCGACCTCGCGGGCGAGCGCGGGCTCGACGCCGCGGGAGACGTACAGCGCGGCGAGCTCCTCCATCTCGTCGATGGGGTGCTTGCGCAACTGACGCCGCTCGACGTCCAGTTCCGCCTGGACGAGCTCGCGCTGCGAGGCGACGGAGGTGTACTCGCCGGCCGCCATGGAGAAGGCGCCCGCCGCGAGTCCGGCGAGGCCGGTGATGACGATGGTCTGCTGCGAGACCGCGCCGCCCGCGACACCGGTCATCAGGGCGAGGTTGGAGACCAGTCCGTCCATCGCGCCGAAGACCGCCGGGCGCAACCAGCCGCCGTTGACATCGCGGTGGGTGTGGTTGTCGCGGTGGGCCTCGTGCAGTGGCGCGTGGACTTCGATGATGGACATGCTTCTCCCCTTGTTCTCCGGCGGGCCGGGTCGCACCCGCCGCCCCCAACACCTCGAAAATACGCGCGATGTAAGGGGCCCGCCAGCAAGGCAGGCCGTACTTAGTAAGGCCCACCTCACCGTTTCGGCTGCACGCTTCCGTGGTGTCAGCCGGGTGACAGAGACGTTTCTGCGACGTCATCGCCTCCCCACGTGGCACAGATTCAGGAACCGTGAAAGGGGAGCGAGATGGTGAGCCGGACAAGAACGACGGGATGCGATACGCGCGAGCGCGCGAGAGGTGCGCTGCTCGGCCTCGCGGTCGGAGACGCGCTCGGCGCACCCGCCGAGAACCTGCGCCCCTCGGAGATCCGCCGCCGCTGGGGCCGGATCGAGGGCTTCGTGACGGACAGTCCGGCCGGCACGGACGACACGGAGTACGCGATCTTCTCGGGTCTGCTGCTCGCCCGGCACGGCTCGGCGCTGACCGTCCAGCATGTGGAACGGGCGTGGCACCACTGGATCGCCGACCTCGACGAAGGCCCCTTCCGGGGCGCGGGGTTCAGCGAGCGGGGCACGCTGGAGAACCTCCGCCGCGGCCTGGCGGCCCCGATCTCCGCCCAGCACCGCCACGCCTGGTCGGACGGACTGGCCATGCGGGCCGCACCGTTCGGCGTCTTCGCGGCCGGCCGCCCGGCGGAGGCGGCCCGGCTGGTCGCCATCGACGGCACGGTCAGCCATGACGGCGAAGGCATCTACGGCGGCCAGGCCGTCGCGGCGGGCGTCGCTGCGGCGATGACCGGCGCGTCGGTGACCTCGGTCATCGCGGCGGCGCTCTCGGTCGTCCCGATGGACTCCTGGACGGCCCGTTCCATGCGCCGCGCGGTGGTGGCCGCCCAGCGTCTCGAACCGGATCCGCTGGCACGCGAAAGGACGGTCCGCTCGGCCGTCGTCATCGGCGGCTACCCGTGGACGGACCTGGCCCCGGAGGCGGTCGGGCTGGCCTTCGGCGCCTTCGCTGCGGCCCGCGGCGACTTCCGTACGGCGGTCCTGACCGCGGTCAACATGGGCCGCGACGCCGACACCACGGCGGCGGTCGCGGGCGCGCTGGCGGGCGCGGCCTCGGGCGTGTCGGCGATCCCGGAGGAATGGGCGACGGCGATCGCACCGGTGACGGGCAGCTGCCTCCCCTCGATGCGCGGCTACCACGTCCTGGACATCGCGGACCTCCTGACAGCGGACGAGGAGGAAGCGGCATGACGGAGACCCACCACGCGTACGGCTCGGGCGCCGCCGCACCCGCGGCCCCCGCCAGCCCCGCCGCGAGCGCCGCGGCGAGCGCGGCCGGCACCACGGCCGTGGGCATCGCCGCCGTGGGCGATCGCCCCGCCTCCTCCGCCGTGAGCGCGGTCGTCAGCACCGCTGTCGGCCATCGTCCCGCCGGGCTGGGGGTACCTCCCGGAGACGGCTCCGGGGGAGGGTGGGCGCAGCCCACGAGGCCGGGCGCCCCGGACGACGGCGCCCATGGGGCCCGGTCGGCCCACGGGGTCGCCGCCCCAGTCCGCGCCAGGATCGAGGGTCTCCTCCTCGGCCTCGCCGCGGGCGACGCCGCGGGCTGGCCGGCCGCCAGACACCGCGCCGCCCGCATGCCCGAATGGACCCGACGGCTCACCCGCGAACTCGACACCTTCGCCGAACAGAACGCCACCACCACCCTCCCCGTCCCCATCGCCCTCAACCAGCCTCCCGAGCCCCTCCGCCTCGGCCCCTCCGACGACGCCGAGTGGGCGGTCTTCACCGCCGAGGCGGTCCTCGCCGCCACCGGCCCCCTCTTCACCACCCTCCCCCCGGAGCGCCGCCTCCGCGCCGCCGTCGACCTCGCCTGGAACTCCCTCGCGAGCCAGGTCGCCGCCGCCGCCGACCGAGCCCCCGAGGTCGAGTCCGCCGTACTCCCCCTCCGCGCCCGGATCTCCGTCCGCGCCGGCCTCGGCAATCTCGCCACCGGACTGCGCCCGCCCGCCACCGGCCACGACAACCCGCACTACTTCGACGACGCCGCCTGCGTCCGCGCCGCCGTGCTCGCCCTCGTCCACCCCGGAGATCCGGCCGCCGCCGCCGAACTCGCCGAGTTCGACGCCCGGTACACCCAGGACGGCGACGGGGTCCACGGCGCCCGCGCGATGGCCGCGGCCATCGCCGCGACACTCGGCGGGGCGGCCGTCGACGAGGCCGTGGAGGCGGCACTCGCCCAACTCCCGACCGGCACCGAGATCGGCCGCAACGCCCAGCAGGCCGTCAAGATGGCACAGGACGCGACGAGCGCCTTCGAACTCGTCCCCCTCCTGGAGCACCAGATCGTCGATCACGTCTACAGCTACGGCATCGCGGCCGCCGAGACCGTCCCGGTCGCCCTCGCCCTCACCACGGCCGCGCGCGGCGAGGCGTCCGCGGCGATCCCGGCCGCCGCCTGCCTCTCGCGTGTCGCGGACTCCGCCCCTGCTCTCGTGGGCGCGCTCACCGGCGCGCTCGGCGGCGCCGACTCCCTCCCCGCCACCTGGCGCGACGCCTGCCGCACGCTCGCCGGCTGCGCGCTCCCCCGCCTCGCCGGCACGGATCTCGTCGAACTCGCCGGGCTGCTGGGAGACACGGAACTGGCCACCCCGGGTGGACAATTCCGACATGACACCCACACTGGATGACCGGATCACCGGCAGCCTCCTCGGAGCCGCCGTCGGCGACGCCCTCGGCGGCCCCGTCGAGGGCTACACCCCCGAACAGATCCTGGAGCGCCACGGCGGCCGGGTCACCGGCATCGTCGGCCCGTGGAACGGCGACGCCTGGCGCACGGCCCGCCCCATCGCGCCGTACCACAAGGGCGACGGACACGTCACCGACGACACCTTGATGACCCATGCCCTGATCAGGGTGTACGAGAAGGTCCGCGACCACCTCGACGCGTACGCCGTGGCCGAGCACCTGGTCCCCGATCTGCTCACCACCCCGCGCTGGATCCCGGAGCTGGAGGCCGAAGCCCTCCCGCTCCAGCGGATCTTCCTCGCCGAGAAATGGCTCGTGGCGCGTCTCCACTACGGACATGTCGACCCGCGCGAGGCGGGCAGCGGAAACATCGTCAACTGCGGGGCGGCGATGTACATGGCGCCGGTCGGCCTGGTCAACGCGGCGAACCCTGCGGACGCGTACGCGGAGGCGCTCGACGTCTCCGCGCCGCACCAGTCGTCCTACGGACGGGAGGCGGCCGGAGTCTTCGCGGCGGCCGTGGCGGCGGCATGCCTGCCGGGCGCGACCCCGGAGTCGGTCGTGCGCGCCGCGCTCTCCCTGGCGAAGGACGGCACCCGGACGGCGATCGAGGCGGTGTGCGAAGTCGCCTCCCGGCACACCGACTTCGAGACCGCCCTCGTCCCGCTCCGCAAGGCGGTGGCGCCGTTCGACACGGTCGGGCCGGAGTACCGCGCACCGTCGCTGGGCGCCCGCCGCCCCTCACGTCTCCATGCGATCGAGGAGCTCCCGATCGCGCTGGGGATGCTGCTGGTCGGGGAGGGCGACTACCGGCGCACGGTCCTGGGCTCGGTCAACTACGGCCGCGACTGCGACTCGATCGCGACGATGGCCGGGGCGATCGTCGGTGCGCTGCGAGGAGAGTCGGCCGTCCCGTCCGACTGGTCGAAGCAGGTGGCGGAGGCGAGCCGACTGGATCTGCACGCCCCGGCACAGGCGCTGACGGTGGTCGCACGCGAGGTCTACGCCCGCGACGCGGCCCGCCGCCGGGCGCACGAGTCGGCGTACGCGGCGCTGACGAGCACGGCCCGATGAACCTGCGCGTCACCTGGGTCCAGCCGGAGGACCTCGTCGGCCACGAACTCCGCCAGGCCGCGGAGGACGGCCGGGACGCCTCGGCGATCGCCTCCCGCTGGCACGCCGCCGGCGGTCGGCCCGCCCCCTCGGCGGCGGGCGCCTCCCGCACCCCGCGCCCGGACCTGCGCCCACTGGCGGAACACCTCCTGGACGAGCTGTCCACGCTCCCGAGCCCGCTCTCCGCCACGGAACCCACCGCCCTGGCCGACATCCGGACACTGACCCCCCACAGCCCCCCCGCCTACGAAGGGCCGCCGCCCCGGGCGGAGAACCACCCCCTGCGCGACCGGCTCCACGCCTCCTGGCTCGGCCGGGCCGCCGGGTGCCTGCTCGGCAAGCCCGTCGAGAAGCTCCCCCTCCAGGCCATCCGCGCACTCGCCCGCGCCGCCGGCAACTGGCCCCTCACCACCTGGTTCACCGAAGTCGGCGTCCCCCGCGACCTCCTCGCCGCCCACCCCTGGAACCGTCGCTCGGCTCCCACCTCCCTCGCCGAGAACATCGACGGAATGCCCGAGGACGACGACCTCAACTACCCCCTGCTCGACCTGCTCCTCCTCCAGCGGTACGGCCGCGACTTCACCACCGCCGACGTCGCCCGTCTCTGGCTCGACGAACTCCCCGCAGGCCGCACCTTCACGGCCGAGCGCGTCGCCTACCGCAACCTCCTCGACGGCGTCGAACCCCCGCTGACCGCCCTCCACCGCAACCCCTTCCGCGAGTGGATCGGCGCCCAGATCCGGGCCGACGTGCACGGCTGGACCCACCCCGGCGACCCGGCAGGCGCCGCCGCGCAGGCGTACCGGGACGCGGCGCTCACCCACACCGCCAACGGGATCTACGGCGCGATGTTCGTCGCCGCGACCATCGCCACGGCCGCCACCGGCACCGCCGACGTCCACCGGGCGCTCGCCGCCGGACTGTCCCTCGTCCCGCCCCGGTCCCGGCTCGCCGCCGCCGTCCGTCTCGGCATCGAATCAGCCCGCGACACCCATGACTTCGACGCCGTGGTGGACCGACTCCACACCACCCTCGGCGGGTATCACTGGGTCCATGCCGTTCCCAACGCCGCCGTCCTCGCCGCCGCGCTCACCCACGCCGACGGCGACTTCACGCGCTCCATCTGCGCGGCGGTCTCCGGCGGCTGGGACACCGACTCCAACGGCGCCACCGCCGGTTCCGTCGCCGGTCTGCTCGCCGGCCACCCCGACCGGCTGCCCGAGCGCTGGACCTCCCCCCTCAAGAACCGGCTCTCGACCTCGATCCCGTCGTTCGACGGCATCGGCTTCGACGCCCTGGCCGAACTGACGTATCTGGAGGCAGTACGCCCATGACCAGCATCGTGGTGCTCGGCAGCACCAACATGGACCTCGTCGCCTTCGTCCCGAAGGCCCCCGCCCGCGGAGAGACCGTCACCGGCCGGGAGTTCCGTACGATCCCCGGCGGCAAGGGCGCCAACCAGGCCGTCGCCGCCGCCCGGGCCGGCGCCGACGTGTCGATGATCGGCGCGGTCGGCGCCGACGACTTCGGTGGACGGCTCCGGGCAGCGCTGGAGGGGTCCGGGGTCGACACCGACCTGCTGCGCACCGCCGAGGGTCCCTCCGGCACCGCGCACATCGTCGTCGACGACGAGGGCGGCAACGCGATCGTCGTCGTCCCCGGCGCCAACGGCACCGTCACCTCCCTCGACCACGGCGACGAGGCGCTGATCGCCACCGCCGACGCCCTGCTCCTCCAGCTCGAACTCCCCCTCTCCGTCGTGACGGAGGGCGCCGCCACGGCCCGCCGGCTCGGCGTCCGTACCGTCCTCACCCCCGCTCCCGCCCAGCCTCTGCCCCCCGAACTCCTCGCCGTCACCGATCTGTTGGTCCCCAACGAGCACGAGGCCGCCGCCCTGACCGGCATCGCGGACCCGCATGCCGCAGCCGCCGCGCTGCTCACCCTCGTCCCCGAGGTGGTCATCACCCTGGGCGCGGCCGGCAGCCTGCACGCCGCCCGCGACAGCGAGCCCTTCACCGTGCCCACCCCCCGTGTCCGGGCCGTGGACACGACCGCCGCCGGGGACACCTTCGTCGGCGCGCTCGCGGTCGCCCTCGGCGAGGGCCGCGCGGTGCGCGAGGCCCTGGCCTGGGCATCGAGCGCC
Source organism: Streptomyces sp. NPDC056527 (assembly GCF_042794475.1). Taxonomy (NCBI): domain Bacteria; kingdom Bacillati; phylum Actinomycetota; class Actinomycetes; order Kitasatosporales; family Streptomycetaceae; genus Streptomyces; species Streptomyces sp. NPDC056527. Next base: position 8,346 of record NZ_JBHTTQ010000039.1, on the reverse strand, counting down.
GCCGCGCTCTCCGTCCAGCGCGAAGGCGCCTCGTCCTCGATGCCGTACCGCTCCGAGATCGACGCGGCTCACGGCTCCCTCACCGGCCAGGAGGTCGACGCCGTATGACCCGCTCCGCCACCCCCTCCCCTCTCCAGGGCCTGCGGGTCCTCGATCTCGCCACACTCTTCGCCGGGCCTCTCGCGGCGATGATGCTCGGCGACTTCGGCGCGGACGTCATCAAGATCGAGCACCCCCGCAAGCCCGACCCCTCCCGTGGCCACGGCCCGGCCAAGGGCGGCGTCGGTCTGTGGTGGAAGGTCCTCGGCCGCAACAAGCGGACCATCACCCTCGATCTGTCCACCCCCGGCGGCCGCGACACCCTCCTCAGGCTCGCCGCCGACGCCGATGTGATCGTCGAGAACTTCCGCCCCGGCACCCTCGAACGCTGGGGTCTGGGCTGGGAGGAACTGTCCACCGTCAACCCGGAGTTGGTCCTGGCCCGGGTCACCGGCTTCGGCCAGTTCGGCCCGTACTCCCACCGTCCCGGCTTCGGCACCCTGGCCGAGGCGATGAGCGGCTTCGCCTCGATCACCGGCGAGCCGGACGGCCCGCCCACCCTTCCCCCCTTCGGTCTGGCCGACTCGATCGCCGCCCTGGCGACGGCGTACGCGGTGATGACCGCGCTCACCGCCAGGACCACGACCGGCCGCGGCCAGGTCGTGGACATGGCGATCATCGAACCGATGCTCTCCGTCATCGGACCCCACCCCCTCTGGTACGACCAGCTCGGCTACGTCCAGCCCCGCACCGGCAACCGCTCCCGCAACAACGCCCCGCGCAACACGTACCGCACCTCCGACGACTCCTGGGTCGCCGTCTCCACCTCCGCCCAGTCGATCGCCGAGCGCGTGATGCGGCTCGTCGGCCGCCCCGAGCTGATCGACGAGCCCTGGTTCGCCGATGGCGCGAGCCGCGCCGCCCACGCGGACGTGCTCGACGAGGCGGTCGGCTCCTGGATCGCCCGCCACACCCGCGACGAGGCCATGGCCGCCTTCGAGAAGGCGGAGGCGGCGATCGCGCCCGTCTACGACATCCGGGACGTGATGGCCGATCCGCAGTACCGCGCCCTGGACACCGTCACCGAGGTCCCGGACCCCGAGCTGGGCCCGATCCGTATGCAGAACGTCCTCTTCCGGCTCTCCGAGACCCCGGGCGGGATCCGCTGGGCCGGCCGGCCGCACGGCGCGGACACGGCCGAGGTCCTCGCCGAGCTCGGTCTCTCCCCGGCCGAGATCGGCGCCCTGCGCAGCGAAGGTGCCGTATGAGCGGAATGCCCTTCCCCCTCACCTGGCTGTACGCCCCCGGTGACCGCCCCGCCGTCGTCCAGAAGGCGCTGGTCTCGGGCGCTGACGTGGTGATCGTCGATCTGGAGGACGCGGTGGCGCCGGAGCGCAAGGCGTACGCCCTGGCCGCGACCGTCGACCTCCTCACGGACCCGCATCCCGTCCCGGTCCATGTCCGCATCCACGCACACGACGACATCCCCCCTCTGGCGCCCCTCCCCGGGCTCAGCGGCTTCCGTGTTCCCAAGGTGACACACGCCACTGACATCCACCGGATCGCCGGGGCGGTGCCCGGCATCCCCCTCTTCCCGCTCCTGGAGAACGCCCTGGCGCTGGAGCACGCCTATGCCATCGCGTCGGCCGATCCGGCCGTCCGCGGCATCGCCCTCGGCGAGGCGGACCTCCGCGCCGATCTGGGGGTACGGGACGAATGCGGCCTGGACTGGCCGCGCAGCCGTCTCGTGGTCGCCGCCCGCGCGGCGGCCCTCCCGCCCCCGGCCCAGTCGGTCCACCCCGACATCCGCGATCTGGACAGCCTGGCGGCGAGCTGTGCGCGGGGCCGTTCCCTGGGCTTCATGGGCCGGGCGGCGATCCACCCGCGCCAGCTCCCGGTCATCGAGCAGGCGTATCTCCCGAACCCCGACGAGGTCGCGGCGGCCGAGGAGGTCGTGAAGGCCGCGGAGACGACGGAGGGCGCACTCGCCCTCCCGGACGGGCGCTTCATCGACGCCGCGGTCGTGGAGGGCGCCCGCCGCATCCTGACCCTGGCGGCGCGGGCCTGACCACCAGGGGCGGCCCCTGTGATGCGATGCCGGCGGGTCGGTCAGCTCTTGCCCGCGCCGTTCCCGGCCCGCTCGTCGTTCGACTCCTCGGCGAGGGTCCCCGGCGCGTCCTCGGGCTCCTCCGCGGAGGCGTCGGCCTCCGCCGCCCCGCCGTCCTCGTCGGTCGCGTCCTCGTCGGACGCGCCCTTCCCGACCGCGGGCTTGTCCCGGTCCGGCTCCACGATCTCCTCCCGTCCCGGGCGGACCCGCGACGAGATCACGATGTAGGCGACGGCCAGGACGAAGACGACGATCGCCGTCCACACGTTCAGCCGCAGGCCGAGCACGTGGTGCGCCTCGTCGACCCGCATGTACTCGATCCACGCCCGGCCCGTGCAGTACGCGGCGACGTAGAGCGCGAAGGCGCGTCCGTGGCCCATCTTGAAGCGGCGGTCGGCCCAGATGACCAGGAGCGCGACACCGATGCACCACAGCGACTCGTACAGGAAGGTCGGGTGGTAGATCCCTTCCTCGCGGTTCGCCCCGGCGGAGATCTCCAGACCCCACGGCAGGGTGGTCGGCTTGCCGTACAGCTCCTGGTTGAACCAGTTGCCCCAGCGGCCGATGGCCTGGGCGAAGGCGATACCGGGCGCGATGGCGTCCGCGTACGCCGGCAGCGGGATGCCGCGCCGGCGGCAGCCGATCCAGGCGCCCACCGCGCCGAGCGCGATGGCGCCCCAGATACCGAGGCCGCCCTCCCAGATCTTGAAGGCGTCGACCCAGTTCTCACCCTCGCTGAAGTACAGCTGGTAGTCGGTGATCACGTGGTAGAGCCGGCCGCCGACGAGACCGAAGGGCACCGCCCAGACGGCGATGTCGGCCACGGTGCCGGCTTTGCCGCCCCGGGCGATCCAGCGCTTGTTGCCGTACCAGACGGCGACGAAGACACCGATGATGATGCAGAAGGCATAGCCGCGCAGCGGAACCGGTCCGAGGTTCAGGACTCCGGTCGACGGGCTGGGAATGTAGGCAAGGTCCATGGCAGAACCGACGCTACCTTGCCGGGCGGGTGGCGCGGCAGCCCACCCGACAACGTCTGCGTAACTTAGGCGCCGAAGGAGGGACGCCGGAGGGCGTCAGCTCGTCGGCGACGCCGCCCCGGGCGTCTTGCCCTTGTTGGCCTCGGCGACCCACTTCTTCAGGTTGTCCGGGGAGATCTGCTCGCCCCCCTTGTCCGGGAAGATCGATTCTCCGTTGAGCAGCACGGAGGGCGTGCCCCGGAAGTCGCTGCTGCGGAAGGCGTCGTTCGACTTCCCCACCCAGCTGTCGTGCGTGCCGTCCTCGACACAGCTGCGGAAGGCCGGCGTGTCGAGCCCGGGCACCTTGGCCGCGAGTTCGATCAGCTTGTCGTTGTCGCCGAAGGCGTCGTCGGTCTCCTGCGGCTGGTTGATGTACAGCACGTCGTGGTACGCGGTGAACTTACCCGCGTCCTGGGCGCACGCGGCGGCGTTCGCCGCGCGGAGGGAGCCGCTGCCGCCCATGTTCCCGTCGATGAGGGTGGCGAGGTGGTACTCGGTCTTGAGCGCGCCGGAGGCCTCGAGCTCGTGGATGGTGTCCCGGAAGGCGTTCTCGAAGGACGCGCAGGCCGGGCAGCGGAAGTCCTCCCAGATCGCCAGGGTCGACGGGGCGTCCGCCTTCCCGGTCGGGATGGCCGGCTTGTCACCATCGGTCGCGCCGGTCGGGGCGACGACCGGGCCCGCCTTGTCCGAGCCGCTGTCCTTGTCCCCGCTGTTGGCGGCGATCACTCCGACGACCGCGGCCAGGCCGAGGACGCCGACGACCGCGGCCGACACGATCAGGACGCGCCGCTGCTTCTCACGGGCCTTCTCTCGCTCGCGCTGCTGCTGGAGGCGCTCCCGCGCGCTCCCTTTTCCGTCACTGTTCTTCTGGCTCACGCCCTCAGCAACGAACCGGGGAGGCGCGTACGCGCCTCCCCGGTCACAGATCCACCCATTCGGGTTACGAAACGCGGCGCACGCCCTCGGCGAGTTCGCCCGCCAGTTCCCTTACGGCGGCGAGTCCGGCGGCCTCGTCGTCGGCGTCGAGCATCCGCTTGACGAACGCGGAGCCGACGATGACGCCGTCGGCGAAGGTCGCGACCTCCTTGGCCTGCTCGGCGTTGGAGACGCCGAGTCCGACGCAGACCGGCAGCTCGGAGGTGGCGCGGGTGCGGCGGACGAGGTCGGCGGCCTCGGCGCCGACCGACTCGCGGGTGCCGGTGACGCCCATCAGCGAGGCGGCGTAGACGAAGCCGGAGCCGGCGGCCGTGATGGTGGCGAGCCGCTCGTCCTTGCTGCTCGGCGCGACGACGAAGACGGTGGCGAGACCGTGCTTCTCGGCGTGCTCGCGCCAGACCGCGGACTCCTGGACCGGCAGGTCGGGCAGGATGCAGCCCGCGCCGCCGGCCGCGGCCAGCTCCTCGGTGAACCGCTCGACGCCGTAGCGGTCGATCGGGTTCCAGTAGGTCATCACCAGCACCGGCTTCCCGGTGGCGGCGAAGGCCTCGCGGACCGTGCGCATGACGTCGGCGATCCGGACGCCGCCGCGCAGGGCGATGTCGTCGGCCGTCTGGATGACGGGGCCGTCCAGGACCGGGTCGCTGTGCGGGAGCCCGACCTCGACGACGTCGGCGCCGCCGTCGAAGACGGCCTTGATCGCCTCGATGCCGCCGTCCACGGTCGGGAAGCCCGCCGGCAGGTAGGCGATGAGAGCGGCGCGGTTGTCTGCCTTGGCCTTGGCCAGGGTGTCGCTGAGGAGCTGGATGTTGCCGCTCACTTGGTGTCCCTCCGGATCTCGCCCGCGCCGTCCTCGGCGGCGGCGTCGGCCTCGACGGGGGCCGCGTCGGTGTCGTACAGGCCGAAGTAGCGGGCGGCCGTGTCCATGTCCTTGTCGCCGCGCCCGGAGAGGTTGACGACGAGCAGGCCCTCGGGGCCCAGCTCCTTGCCGACCTCCAGCGCGCCCGCGAGGGCGTGCGCCGACTCGATGGCCGGGATGATGCCCTCGGTACGGGAGAGCAGCCGCAGGGCCTGCATGGCCGCGTCGTCGGTGACGGCGCGGTACTCGCCCCGGCCGCTGTCCTTGAGGTACGAGTGCTCCGGGCCGATGCCCGGGTAGTCCAGGCCGGCCGAGATGGAGTACGGCTCGGTGATCTGGCCCTCGTCGTCCTGGAGGACGTACGACCGCGAGCCGTGCAGGATGCCGGGCTCGCCCGCGGTGAGGGTGGCCGCGTGCTCTCCGGTCTCGACGCCGTGCCCGGCCGGCTCGCAGCCGATGAGGCGGACGTCGGTGTCGGCGAGGAAGGCGTGGAAGAGGCCGATGGCGTTGGATCCGCCGCCGACGCAGGCGATCGCCGCGTCGGGGAGGCGGCCGGCGCGCTCCAGGATCTGGCGGCGGGCCTCGACGCCGATGACGCGGTGGAAGTCGCGGACCATGGCGGGGAACGGGTGCGGTCCGGCGACGGTCCCGAAGAGGTAGTGCGTCCGGTCGACGTTGGCGACCCAGTCGCGGAACGCCTCGTTGATGGCGTCCTTGAGGGTGCGGCTGCCGGACTTCACCGGGATCACCTCGGCGCCGAGCATCCGCATCCGGGCGACGTTCAGCGCCTGGCGCTGAGTGTCGATCTCGCCCATGTAGATGGTGCACTCGAGCCCGAAGAGGGCGCAGGCGGTGGCGGTGGCGACACCGTGCTGACCGGCGCCGGTCTCGGCGATGACCCGGGTCTTGCCCATGCGCTTGGTGAGCAGGGCCTGGCCCAGCACGTTGTTGATCTTGTGCGAGCCGGTGTGGTTGAGGTCCTCGCGCTTGAGGAAGACGCGGGCGCCGCCGGCGTGCTCGGCGAACCGGGGGACCTCGGTGAGGGCGCTCGGGCGGCCGGTGTAGTTGACCATGAGGTCGTTGAGCTCGCGCGCGAACTCGGGGTCGGTCTTGGCCTTGTCGTACTCGACCGCGACCTCGTCGACGGCGGCGACGAGGGCCTCGGGAATGAACTTGCCGCCGTAGGCGCCGAAGTAGCCCTCGGTGGTGGGAACCTGACCCTCCGGGTCCGGAATGAAGAACTCGCTGGACATGCGGTTGCTCCTCGCGGGGCGGATGCCCCGGATTGCGTGCTGACGATGGTCACGGTATGCGCGCGACTCGCTCACGTACGGCAACGCCGTCGCGGGCCCTTCCGTTGTGGGCAACTGTTCCGCCGGGGCGGAACGGGTGGGCACAACGGACGGTGCCCTTGCCGGGCCCAGGCTCCCGGTGCGTACGGTGCACACGGGCGCGGTGCCCTCGTCGGTGGCCGGGCACAGGGAGCGGACGCGCCCGTAAGGGCGCCGTCCCGTGTGCCCACCCTCCCCCAGAGCTGCCTCTGGGCGGTGCCCCCAGCCCAGCGGGACGATTGCCCACACGGGGCCGGGGCCTTCAGGCGGCGGTCGTCGTGAAGGTGCGCGCAGGGCGCCGGCGCCATCGCATGCCGTTGACCTGGCCGGGCTCGCTGCCGATCACGTACCGCACGCGTCGGCCGTGGACGCGCCGGGCGGGCGCCCGGCAGCCGCGCGGGCGGCAGCCCCGGGCCAGGGGGGCGTGCGCGGGAGCCGCGGCCGTACGGAGCCGGGTGCGCATCGCGCGTCCGGCGGCCGGGTCGGTGACCGTCACCGCGGGCACGCCGACGGCGCCCCGGGCGGCATGGCCCGGGACGGTCGACGTGGCGCGGCGGGGAGTCACGGCGGGGTCAGCTCCGGCCGTGACGGAGCGCGGGGTGGGCGCCGGCGGCGACGAGGTCGGCGACGGCGGCCTTCGGATCGCGGCCGGTCACGAGGGACTCGCCGACCAGAACCGCGTCGGCGCCGGCGTTGGCGTACGCGATGAGGTCGTGCGGCCCGCGGACACCGGACTCGGCGACCTTGACGATGCCGGCCGGGATCTCCGGGGCGACGCGCTCGAAGGTGGAGCGGTCGACCTTGAGGGTCTTGAGGTTCCGGGCGTTGACGCCGATGATCCGGGCGCCGGCGTCGACCGCGCGCTCGACCTCGTCCTCGTCGTGGACCTCGACCAGCGGCGTGAGGCCGATGGACTCGGCGCGCTCGATCAGGGAGACCAGGGCCTCCTGCTCGAGTGCCGCGACGATCAGGAGCGCGAGGTCGGCCCCGTAGGCCCGCGCCTCCCACAGCTGGTACGCCGTGACGATGAAGTCCTTGCGGAGGACGGGGATGTCGACCCGGGCCCGGACGGCCTCCAGGTCGGCGAGGGAGCCGCCGAAGCGGCGCTCCTCCGTGAGCACGGAGATGACGGCGGCGCCGCCCGCTTCGTAGTCGGCGGCGAGGCCGGCCGGGTCGGCGATGGCGGCGAGTGCGCCCTTGGACGGGCTGGAGCGCTTGACCTCGCAGATCACCGTGACGCCCTCGCCGCGCAGTGCGGCGACGCCGTCCTTGGCCTGCGGCGCCTTGGCGGCGCGCTCCTTGAGCTCGTCGAGGGAGACCCGCGCCTGCCGCTCTGCGAGGTCGGCGCGCACGCCTTCGATGATCTCGTCGAGCACACTCACGCGAGAGGCCCCCTTCCGGGACGGTGATGGTGACGTTTGTGAGGATGAACCAGGTTCAGCCATGTCGATGGTATCCGCAGGAGGGCGCGGGATCCGCATCCGGCCGACGTGCGTCCCACCTGCTGGGACTTCTCGGGAGCGGTCACGGGGCGAGCGCGGAGCCGAACGGCAGGTTCCGCACCAGGGTGAAGAGGGCGAGGACGGCGCCGATCCCCCACCACCAGGCGGGGGCGATCGCGAGCCTCATGGGTACGCCGCGCACGGCGCGAATCAGCCAGAGGACCATGACGACGGCGAATATCCCGTAGCCGACGACGGCGAGCGCGTTGGCCCCGAGGGCGGCGCCGAGCTCGCCGTGCACGAAGGCGTGGGCGCTGCGGAGCCCGCCGCAGCCGGGGCAGTAGATCCCGGTGAAGCGCAGCATCGGGCAGACCGGATAGTGCCCGGGCTCGTTGGGGTCGACGCTCCCCACGTAGGCGAACGCGGCTCCGACCCCGACGAGCGTGCCGAGCGGCGCGACGAGGCGCCGGGCGAGCGGCCGCGGCGGGGCGGCCGTGGCCTCGGGGCGCGGGGCGGCGGGGTCTTCGGTGACGCCGGGCGGCGGCTTCGGGTGCACGCGGTGATTGTCGCCCCTGACGCGTGAAGGCGCAGCACGGCATCGCCGTGCTACGCC
>NZ_JBHTTQ010000038.1:0-64006 GCF_042794475.1 Streptomyces sp. NPDC056527 | reverse complement strand
CGTCCGTGACCGTCGAACGGCCGACCGGCCGGCCCGTCCGTCGCGTCCCGTCCGCGACGGCTCCGGCCGGCCGCTACTTCGCGTCCCGCCGTCGCATCCCGTCCGAGACGGGCCCGGCCGCTACTTCGCGTCCGCGTACCGCTCCACCGTCGCCGTCGTGAACGGAAAGCGCACCGGCGTCCGGCCGAACGCGATCCGCCCGGCCTCGTCCCCCGCCGCGCGGATCGCCTCCGTGACCGCCTCGGCCTCCTCCGCCGGACAGTGCACGATCACCTCGTCGTGCTGGAAGAAGACCAGCTCGGCCCGCATCCCCGCGGTGGCGCGCCGCAGCGAGGCCAGCATCAGCAGCGCCCAGTCCGCGGCGCTGCCCTGCACCACGAAGTTACGGGTGAACCGACCGCGCGCCCGCGCGTTGCTGGAGGCGTACCCGGGTGTGAACCCGTCCTCCGCCACGACGACCTCCCCACCCTCCTGGGGGATCCCCGCCTCCTCGTCCTCGCCCGCCCCGACCGCGCGCGGACTGGTCCGGCCGAGCCAGGTCCGTACGAGCCGGCCCTCCTCGCCGGCCTTCGCCGCGTCGTCCACATAGGCCACCGCCTTCGGGAACCGGCGGCGCAACGCGGCCAGGTTCTTCAGGCCGTCCCCGCTGGTCTGGCCGTAGATCGCGCCGAGCAGCGCCAGCTTGGCGTGGTCGCGGTCGCCGGAGAACGCGCGGTCCGACAGCCGGGTGTACAGGTCGTCCGGGTGCCCGGCGACCTCCATCAGACCCGGGTCGCGGGAGATCGCGGCCAGCACCCGCGGCTCCATCTGGTCGGCGTCGGCGACGACCAGCCGCCAGCCCTCGTCGGCGCAGACGGCCCGCCGGATGACCTTGGGGATCTGCAGGGCGCCCCCGCCGTTGGTGGTCCAGCGGCCGCTGACCGTGCCCCCGGGCAGGTACTCGGGGCGGAAGCGGCCGTCGCGCACCCAGTCCTGCAGCCAGGACCAGCCATGGGCCGTCCAGATCCGGTACAGCTTCTTGTAGGCGACGAGCGGCGCCACCGCCGGATGGTCGAGCTCCTCCAGCTCCCAGCGCCGCGTGGACCGCACCCGGATACCGGCCTGGGCGAAGGCCTTGACGACGTCGGCGGGCAGGTCGGGACGGACGCGTCGGCCGAAGGCCGCCGAGACCTCGTCGGCGAGCTCGGCGAGCCGGCGCGGCTCGCCGCCTCCCGCGTACCGCTCGCCCAGCAGCTCGTGCAGCAGCTCCCGGTGCACGTCGGCCCGCCACGGGAGCCCGGACCGGTGCATCTCCGCGGCGACGAGCATCCCCGCGGACTCGGCGGCCGTGAGCAGCCGCATCCGCCCCGGGTGCTCGGTCAGGTCGTGGCGGCGGTGCTGCTCGGCGTAGACGGCGAGGAGGTCCTCGAAGGGAACGGCCGCGGCGCTGGGTCTCGCCTCGAAGAGGGAGTCCTGCGAGCCGGGCTCCGCGGCCCGCTGCGGCGGATCGGGCGGCACGGGAGCGTTCCGCAGCCGCGCGAGGGCGGCCGCCGCCGACCTGGGCTCGCCGAGGCGTCCCTCGTGGCCGAGGAGGAGCTGCTCGGCCACCTCGATGTCGTAGCACCGCTCGACGCGGACGCCGGCGGCGAGCAGCCGTGGATAGACCTCGGTCGTCGACCGCCACACCCAGCGGGCGACGCCGGGCCGGGAGCGGACGGCCTCGACGAGGTCCGGCTCGCGGACGACGGGCCCGGTGGGCAGCCCGTCGGGACCGAGCGGGACGAGCAGCGCTCCGTCCCCCTCCGCCTCACCGGCCAGCGCCCACCTCTCGCTCATGGGTGCGAGTCTGACACCCGCCACTGACAGGGACGGCCCACGCCACAGCCGACCACGCCGGAAGCCCCTCGCGGACGCCGTGCCCGGCTCACGCGGCCCTGTGGAACAGTGCCGCGGCCTCCCCGCGCGAGCCCACCCCCAGCTTCGTGAGGATCTTGGCGACGTGGAACTTCACCGTCGACTCGCTGATGTGGAGCTCCTGGGCGATCTGCCGGTTGCGGTGGCCGAGCGCGAGGTGGGTGAGGACCTCCAGTTCGCGGTCGCCGAGCTCGGTGAGCGGGTTCGCGGCACCCTGCGGAGCGTCCGGGGTGGCGAGCGGGATCACGGCCGTCATGGTCGTGCCCCAGCCCTGGACCGCCTCCATGTCCAGATGGCCGCCCAGCACCTCCAGCCGGTCGGTGACGCTGCCCGCCCCCAGGTCGCAGCGTTCGAGCGCGCCCGACCCGTCGTCCCGCACGGTCGCCCGCAGCTCGTGCTCGGTGAGCTGCCAGCCGACGTGGACCCGGCGCACGGAGTCCTGCTCCAGGACCACCAGGAGCAGCGCCCGCACGATGGCCCGCGCGCTGTGCGCCACGTCCGCCGCGAGGGAGCGGTCGGAGTCCGGCGGGCCGAGTTCGAGCCCCACCGGGGTGTGCCGGAGCATCGGCCGCAGCTCGTCGGCGAGCCGCGTGAAGGCGTCCGAGGCCGGTTCCTCGGCGATCGCCCGGTCGCGCTTGGTCGCTGCCCGCATCTCGATCAGCGCGGAGGCCGCGAGGTCGGTGGCGGTCGCGCGGGCCGTCGCGTCGTCCAGCGCCCGGCTGCGCAGCACCCCGAGCACCCCGGAGACGGCGGCCGCGTGGGCCGTCGACAGCTCCGCGATGACCCGGGCCCGGGTGTCGGCCGCCGCGCGCGAACGAGCCAGCGCTCCCGGCGTCGCCTCCGCCGCGAACCGGTCGAAGTGGCTGGTCACCAGGTCCCAGAGCGCTTGCGCCACGGCGAGCCCGTCCTCGTCGACACGCGCGGATTCGTCCTCCCGGACGAGGACGAGGACGGAACGGCGCGCTGTCGCGTCGCTGGTGACGGCGACGACCTCGCGCTCCATGCCGCCGATCGTGGCCCGTCCCTGCCACGGGCTTCCGGGGGTGCCGGAGGTCAGCATCGGGGTGAGTTCGGCCGCGACGAGCAGTTCGGTCTCGCCGACGGTCTTGAACGGCGAGTGGGCGCAGTGCGTGGAGAGCTCGGCGGCCCCCCGGTGCGGGATCAGGGGCGCGAGGGCAGCCGAGAGGCGGGGCAGGATCTCCCCGAGCGGCTGCCTGATGATCTCGTACGCGGTGGTCAGCGTCGTCGCGTCCATGAAGCTCAGCGTAGTCAGGGGGCCGGGCGCGGGGGCTGTCCTTTCGGCCAGGCGGGACTGGCCGTTGGGAGGGCGGAGCGGAGGGGGCTGTGATCGCAGGCTTGTCCCATCGAAGCAGCGAGTGTTCAACGAGGGTCCACGGAGGCCGAGATGGAAGCGATCACGTACGAGGAGTTCGGCGGTCCTGAGGTGCTGCGCCACGAGACGGGGGCGGCCGTCCCCGAGCCGGGCCGTGGCGCGGTCCGGGTGAAGGTGGCCGCGGTGGGCGTCAACCCCGTGGACCACAAGCGGCGTTACGGCTGGGTGGAGGCGTTCTACCCGACGACGTTCCCCGCCGTACCCGGCCTGGAGTTCGCCGGAACGGTGGACGCGCTGGGCCCGGACGTCACGGATGTCGCGGTCGGCGACGAGGTGTTCGGCTGGACGACGACCGGCGCCTACGCCGAGTACGCCCTGGCCGAGGTCTTCGCCCCCAAGCCGGCCGGCCTGACCTGGGAGCAGGCCGCGAGCCTCCCGGTGGCCGGCGAGACCGCTCAGCGGGTCCTCGACCTGCTCGGGGTGCGGCGGGGCGAGACCCTGCTCCTGCACGGCGCGGCGGGCGTGGTCGGCTCGGTGGCCGTCCAGCTCGCGGTGGCGGCCGGTGTGACGGTGGTCGGTACCGCCTCGGAGTCCAACCACGCGTACCTGCGCTCGCTGGGCGCGATCCCGGTGACGTACGGCGACGGTCTCGCCGACCGGGTCCGTGCGGCCGCGCCCCAGGGCGTCGACGCGGTCTTCGACGCGGCGGGCCACGACACGCTGCCGGTCTCCATCGAGCTGACGGGCGGCGTGAAGGAGCGCATCGTCACGATCGCGGCGGTGGACGCGGAGGAGCACGGCATCGTCTTCAGCGGTGCCACGGTCGCCCCGGAGACGGCCCGCACCTGGCTGTCGGCCCACGCCCGCCTCGCGGTCGAGGAAGCCCTGGCGGTTCGCGTGGCGGAAACCCTGCCCCTGAAGGAAGCGGCCCGGGCCCAGGAACTGAGCGAATCGGGCCACGCGCGCGGCAAGTTGATCCTGCTGCCCCGGTGAGCGCGCGGAGGGGGCCTTCGTGGTGATCGAAAGCGACAGGGCGGGGCGGTGACCCGGCTCCGACCCCGGTCACCGCCCCGTCCACCCACCTTCGCCGGTCAGCGCGTGCCGCGCCACGCGGGGAGCGCCGAGGCGGTCACGGCGACCGCCGCGCACACCCCCGCCGCCGCGCCGACCGCCGTCCACGGCACCGCAGGGGAGACCGGCGCGGACAGCGCCGCGAGGCCCGCGCCCAGGGCCCCCAGATTGAACGCCGTCACCGCCAGGCCGAGGATCGCCCCGATCGTCACCGCCAGGGCCGCCTCGCCGGTCACGACCCGGATGACCTGCGCTCGTGTGGCTCCGGCCAGCCGGAGCGCGGCCAGCTCCGCGCCCCGTACCGACGTCGCCATCAGGAGGGTGTTGGCGAGGGCGATCACGGTGTAGACGAGCGCGATGCCGAGGACCAGCAGCAGCCCGAGCCGCGTCTGGGGGCTGGTCGCGGGGTGCGTGGCGGCGGCCCACTCCTCCACCGTCCGCACCGTCCCACCCGCCGCCGCGAGCGCCTCGGGACCCACGTCGGACGCCTCGATCCGGTCCACGGCCGCGCCGGGAGCGTTCGCCCGGGTCACGTACGGACCGTTGTCGCCCGTCCCGAGCGCCAGGACCGCCACCACCCGCAGCCTCACCGGACCGCTGCCGTCCGCGAGCCACACGTCGACGGACTCGCCGACCGTCCGCCGCTCCCACTCCTCGTTGACGACGATCGACCGGTCGTCGAGGTCCCGCACGTCCCCGGCCTTCACCGGCAGCCGCGCCAGGTCCGCGAAGGCCGCCGGGTCCGAGACCGCCCGCGCCCCGTACTTCACCAGCGCCGCGTCCCCGTCCCGTACGAAGACGGACGTCGTCGCGGTCGCCGAGGCACCGGGGACCGTCCGCAGCTCCTCGCCGGTGACCACGTACCGGGCGGCCGTCTGCTCCCGCGCCTCCGCGGCCTTGGTGCTCGTCACCGTCGTCGCCGAGCCCAGGAGCGAGCCCGCCAGCGCCACCGTGACGAGGACCGGCGCGGCCACGGCGGCGGTACGGCGCACGGCGGCCGCGCTGTTCTCCCGTACGAGCATTCCCGTCGCCCCCGGCAGCCGCAGGGCGCGCGCCACCGGACGGACCAGCAGCGGGGCGAGCAGGGCGACGCCCGTGATCAGGAGCATCGGCAGGGTCGTGTACGTCTTGCGCTTGAGCAGCGACGACGGGTCGGTGACCCCGGTCCACACCAGCAGCCCGGCGCCCGTCAGGAGCAGCCCCGTGCCGAGCAGCGCCCGGCCGAGCGGCAGCACGTCGGTATCGACGTCCGCCTCGCGCAGTGCGGCCGTCGGGCCGACCTTCCCGGCCCGGCGGGAGGCGGCGGCGGCCCCGGCGAGGGCGACGGTCACCCCCGTCCAGAAGGCGGCATGCAGCGGCCAGGCCGTGCTGCCGATCGCGAACCAGTCGGGGGCGAGCCCCCCGTCGACGAGCACCCGCGCCAGCCAGGGCGCCCCCCATGCGCCGAGCGCGCAGCCGGCGGCCGAGGCGACGACGCCGACGCCCGCGGCCTCGGCGAGCAGCATCCGCCGGACCTGGCCGGGCGTGGCCCCGGCGGTGCGCAGGAGGCCGAACTCCCGCCGCCGCAGGGCGACCGCGAAGGCGAAGGTGGAGGCGACGACGAAGACGGAGACGAAGGTGGTGACGCCACCGGCCGTGCCGAGGAGGGAGTTGAGGGCGACCAGCGCCTCGGCGTCCCGCTCGGGTTCCGGGTCGGCGAGCCGCCGCTCGTTCCCGGTGAGGACCTGGCCCCGGTCGCCGACGAGGGTACGGACCTCGGCGGCCGGGCCGTGGACGCCGACGGCGTCGGGGCCGCCTGCGGTGGTGACGGTCCAGCGGGCCTTCAGCTCGCCCAGCAGTTCGATGTCCACAGGCTGTGGACGGTCGAGCTTCTGCGAGACGGAGGCCGTCTCGGGCCCCCGTCGCACGTCGACGGTGACCACGTCCTTCCCCTTCACCACCACGGGCGCCGACGCGAACCTCCGTGGTTCCCGCTCCGGGGCGTCGAAGGTCGAGGCGAGGCCGAGGCCCATGGTGGTGAGGAGCCCGACACCGAGGGCGAGGGCGACGAAGCTGCCGAGGAAGGCGGCCCAGCGGGCGCGAAGCCCGCAGAGGACGACGGTCAGCACGGGACGACCTCCGTCCCGGAAGCGGTCTCCAGACCTGCCATGCGGGCCGCGACCCGCTCGACCGTGGGCCCGTACAGCTCTCCCTCGACCCGCCCGTCGACCAGGAACACCACCCGGTCCGCCCGCGCCGCCGCCACCGGGTCGTGCGTCACCATGACGATCGTCTGACCGTCCCGGTCCACCAGCTCCCGCAGCATCGTCAGCACCTCGCGGCTGGTCGTGGAGTCCAGCGCACCGGTCGGCTCGTCCCCGAACAGCACCGCCGGCCGGGTGATCAACGCCCGGGCGATCGCGACCCGTTGCTGCTGCCCGCCGGACAGCTCCCCGGGACGGTGCGACTCCCGCCCGCCGAGTCCGACCCGCTCCAGCGCCGCGCGCACCTCGCCCCGCGACGCCCGGCGCCCCGCGAGGCGCAGCGGCAGCGCCACGTTCTGTGCGGCGGTGAGCGAGGGCAGCAGGTTGAACGACTGGAAGACGAAGCCGATCCGGTCCCGCCGCAGCAGCGTGAGCCGGCGCTCGCTCAGCCCGTCGAGCGCGACCCCGCCCACCTCGACGCTCCCGCTCGTGGGCCGGTCCAGACCGGCCGCGCACTGGAGCAGCGTGGACTTGCCGGAGCCCGAGGGGCCCATGACGGCGGTGAAGGTCCCGGTGCGGAAGTCGAGGTCGACGCCGTTCAGGGCGCGGACGTCGCGGTGATGGCGGTGGAGGGCGGTGAGCCGAACGGCGGTGCCGGAGTTCGTCGTTGGTGACATGGCTCCAGCGAACCGTTTCCGCGTCCGTGGATCACGACTGCTGGAGGGCGTCTCCGAGGTAGGCCTGGCCCTACCCTCGCCGTCCCCGGTAGGCCTGGCCGTACCCCCGCCGTCCCCGGTAGGCCTGGCCCTACCCCGGCCGTCTCCTACCCCTTGCGTACGGCCGCCACGAACACGTCGAGCGCGTCCAGCGGCTCGCGCCCCAGCAGTTCGCGCAGGCTGCTCTTCACCCCCGTGCCGTCCATGAAGCCGTGCGCGATGGCCGAGTACGTGCCCGTCAGCATCGGCACCTGGAACGACTCCGCTCCCGAGGCGGCAAGGGCGGCCCGCGCCTCGGCGAGCGTGCCGGGGGCGTACTCGGCGCCCAGCGCCCGCGCCAGGTCCGCCCCGCCCAGCGGCCGCTCGCCGACGAGCTCGTAGGTGCGGCCGGCGTGCGCGGCCGGGGCGGTGGCGACGGCGACCGCGATCTCGGCGAGGTCCTCGCGGGCCACGGCGGCGAGCCGGCCCTCGCCGAGGGGGCCGGTGATGCGGTTGTCGGCGTCCGGGGTGGCGATCCAGGTGAGGAGCTCGGCGTAGAGCCCGTTGCGCAGGACCGTCCAGTTGACGTCGGACCGCCGGAGCCGGCGCTCGGTCCAGCGGTGGGCGAGGGAGTAGGTGAGGTGGTCGCCGTCGCCGGAGAGGCTGGTGTAGACGATGTGGCCGACGCCGGCCCGCTCGGCGGCGGAGACCGCGGCCTCGTGGCGGGCGATGACCGTGTCGTCCTCGCCGTACCCGGCCGAGATCAGCAGCAGCGTCTCGACCCCGGCGAAGGCTTCCGGCAGCGTGCCGGGCCGGTCGAAGTCGACGAGTCGGGTGCCGGGAAGACCGGCGCGCGTGCCGAGGACGACGCCGTCGCGGCCGGCCAGACGCTCCGCGACGAGTGAGCCGAGACCGCCGGAGACACCGGTGACGAGCAGCATGATTCCCCCTGATTTCGTGATCCCGTTCGGTGGCACTCATTCTTGAGCGAGCGCGCGGATCTCGTAAGGAGGCACATTGATGTCAGCGGGGCACACGGAGGTAACCACCGACCCGGTCGTGAGCTGCGCGGAGGAGTGCGGAGTACGGGATGTGCAGGACCGGCTCGGCGACAAGTGGACCGTCCATGTCGTCGTCGAACTGGCGGCGGGGCCACGCCGGTTCAAGGAGCTGCAGCGGCTGGTCACCGGCATCTCGCAGCGGATGCTCACCCTGACGCTGCGCCGCCTGGAGCGGGACGGGCTGGTGACGCGGACGGTGTACCCGACGACGCCGCCGCAGGTGGAGTACGCGCTGACGGAGACGGGCCACAGCATGACGCATCTGATCAAGCAGCTGATCGACTGGTCGCTCGACCACCGTGCGGTGATCGGTCGGGCGCGCGAGGAATGGGACGCGAAGCAGTCGTGAGCACGACGAGGAGCACGGTCGAGCAGGCCTTCGAGGCCCTGTACACGGACGACGACACCGCCCTGGACTCGGCGGCGTCCCTGCTCGCGGCCGACCGGACGGCCGACGCGGAACTGGCGCGCCGCGGCGAGGAGTTCGTACGGCGGGCATGGGAGCGGGGCTGGCAGCCGGCGGATCTCGTACGGCTGGTGCGGCGGGACCTCGCGGAGGAGCACGTGCGGCTGGCGGGGGCCGTGATCGCCGCGGAGACCGGGCGGTACGAGCGACTGCCGCGCCGCTGGGCCGCGCAGCTGGCCGACCTCGACACCACCCCCGTCCGTGCGGACCGCTTCTCCTCGGCGACGACGACCTTGGAGCTGTACCGGCTCCTGGTCAGGCTGCCGTCCCTGGAGCCGGTGGGCCCGGTGCCCGGCGACGCGCTGCCGGCCGCCGTGGCGGGGGAGCCGCGGATGCTGACGCGTGTCCGGGCCCTGCTCGCGAAGGCGGAGGCGACGGGCTATCCCGAGGAGGCGGAGGCGCTGACGGCCAAGGCGCAGGAGCTGATGGCCCGCCACAGCCTGGACGAGGCGGCGCTGGAGTCCCGTGCGCCCTCGGGCGATGTGCCGGGGGCGATCCGGATCGGTGTGGAGCCGCCGTACGAGCAGGCGAAGGCGATCCTGCTGGACGCGGTGGCGGAGGCGAACCACTGCCGCGCGGTGTGGAACGAGGCGTACGGCTTCTCGACGGTCGTCGGCTTCGAGGCGGACCTGGACCCGGTCGAGCTGCTGTACACCTCGCTCCTGGTGCAGGGCACGGCCGCGATGACGCGGGCGGAGGCGGAGCAGCGGGCGGGCGGCCGGAAGCGTACGAAGTCGTTCCGGCAGTCGTTCCTGCTCGCGTACGCGAACCGTCTGGGCACGCGCCTGGCGTCCACGTCCCGCCGCGTGGCCTCCGAGACCCCGACGCTCCTCCCGGCGCTGGCCTCCCGTGAGGTCGCGGTCACCTCCCGCGCGGACGAGATGTTCCCCGAGACGCGGACGACCCGCGTCCGCGCGATGTGGGACGAGGCGGGCTGGACCCATGGCACGAGCGCCGCGAACGCGGCGGGCCTGGGCCGGGGGCAGAAGGAGATCAAGGACGCGCGCTGACGGGTTCCGGCCGGGCGGACCGCGCCGTTCGGCCGGACCGCCTCGGCCCGACCGGGGTCGGGCGCGTCACCACTCCGTCAGCGCGGCGAGGCCCGCGGCGCAGTCCCGGTAGCGCGGAGTCCAGCCGAGTTCCGACTCGGCCTTGGCGTTGGAGACCCGCAGGCTCGTGGTCGAGATCGTGTGCGCGTACGACATCGGGCGGGTCAGCCAGGCCGGCACCGTCAGCGGCTTCGGGGTGCCGAACACCTCGGCGACCGCGCGCACATGGGCGCCGAAGCCCATCGGGGCGTGGTCCGCGATGTTGTATGCCTCTCCCGGCAGTCCGCCCTCGACCGCGAGCGCCACCGCGCGCGCCGCGTCCTGCAGGTGGACCCACGGCAGCACCCTGCCCCGGTCGGCGACCGCCGGCAGCCGCCGCTTCCGCAGCAGGTCCACGATGGTCTCGGTGCCGCCGGGCCCGTAGAACAAGCCGAACCGCAGCGCGACGCCCTCGATCCCCTCGGTCCCGAGCATCAGCTCCTCCTTGGTCCGCATGGCGTCCACATGCCGCTGGGACGGGGCGTCCAGGCCGGTCGGCCCGAAGACGTCCGACTCCGTGATCACCCGGTCCCCGAAGTCCCGGTACCCGTACCCGAAGACCATCGACTCGGCGATCATCCGCCGCGCCCCCACCGCGCGCGCCGCCTCCACGAGATGCGCGGTCCCCGCGACCCGCAGCGCGTCGGTCGCGGCCATGTCCCGGTGCCGCATCGGAGGCTCGCGCAGGGCGGTCGCCGCGTGCACGACGGTGTCGACCTCCAGCCCCTGCACCGCGCGGAGCAGCCCGTCCCGGTCCATGAGGTCGGCGACGACGTCGCTCTCCGCCCCGCGCCCCAGTCCCAGCACGGTGTGTCCGGCCGCGGTGAGCTCCTCGGCGACGTGGCGTCCGAAGACCCCGCTCGCCCCTGCCAGCAGCACGTTCCTGGATTCAGTCATGCTCATGGGACGAGCATGGGCTCCCGGACGTGACATCCCCGGAAGCGACCCGGGGGCACAGGCCGGTGGATGAAATATCCCGTTCGCCCTGATGTGACGTTAGGCTCGGCGCCATGAGCCGGCTCCGGTCCCTGTAAGGAGGCCGCCCGTTCCGGGCTCACCGTCGAGCGGCAGCGGCTCGAACCGCTCGTGGCCGCCCGCGCCACCCTCGGCCACCGGGATCGTGCAGGCCGCCGACCCGGGCATGTCCTTCTCCGCCGCGCTCGCGGTGCTGTGCGCCTTCGGGATGTACCTGCTGCTGCGCAAGGACGCGGTTCTCCTTCTGGACGTCCTGGACGAGTTGTCGCAGGCCCTGGCGGAGGAGGGCCGGGACCGGCCATGACTCATACTCGTCGGTAGCACGCTGAGTCGCGTAGTCGATACGCCACCCCGCGTGCACGTGCATCTGCTCATGCAACGGCATATGAACACAGCTATGATCCGAGGAAGTTGACACCTGCACCAAGCAATCTCGGGGAGCTACCAGTGCATCATGCGCATCACGCGTACAACGGCATGGCGGCCACGGAGCTTCATGGTGTCGTGTGGCAGAAGAGTCGGCACAGCAACTCCCAGGGGTCCTGCGTGGAGTTCGCCAAGCTGCCCGGTGGCAACGTTGCCGTTCGCAACTCGCGCCACCCCGACGGGCCCGCTCTCGTCTACACGCCCGCCGAGATAGAGGCGCTGCTGCTCGGCGTCAAGGACGGGGAGTTCGACCACCTGGTGTGAGCGGCCGCGGCGAGCGGTCGCACGGAGAAGGGCCCCGGCTGATGCCGGGGCCCTTCTCGTACGCGTCATGTGCGGCCACTCACTCCGGTCCGAGCCGGAACAGCGCCCATACCACCTTGCCCTGGAGCGTCCCGGCCAGCGGGTGCCATCCCCAGCCGTCGCTGAAGGAGTCCACCAGGAACAGCCCCCGGCCCGACTCCGCCGCGAAGTCCTCGTCGCCCTCGCGCGTCTCGGGGCTCCGATGGCTCGGATCGCGTACCGCGCACACCAGACGGCTCGTCCAGCGCATCAGGTGCAGGCGGACCGGGGGAGCGTGCCGGCCGCCCTCGTCCTGGGGCGCGTCCGACGGCAACGCGTGCCGCAGGGCGTTGGTGACGAGTTCGGAGACGACCAGCGCGACGTCGTCGAAACGCTCGGTCAATTCCCACTGCGCGAGCGTCGCCTGTGTGAACTTCCGTGCGCCGCGCACCGCTTCGTAGCGGGGTGGCAGCGCGCAGGAGGCGGAGGTGGAGACGGCCGCGGGATCGATCGGCGGAAGCCCCTGCCGTAACGGCTCGAGCATGGTCGATCCATTCGTCCCCATGCGAGGCACTCCCGGGAATCGCGACTGTGGTGCGACAACACGAACGAGTACGCAGCTGCGCGGGGTCCATGGTTCCGAATGCGACCAAGGGATGCAAGGGCAGATGCACGTGCACGCGCCTGACCTGTCCGCCCCCGTGCCGATTCTGTGCATATCTTCTGCCGACCGATTTCCCTCTGATCGGTAAGTCGCCCTGAACATGCCGCCTTTCCGTAATCGAATGTGTACGGGCTGAAGCGTTTAGTGGCACAATCCGGGGGCCCGAGACCCGCGAAGGAGAGGCTGGAGCCGTGACCGCAGTCGAATCGAGCGGAGCGAGCGGGAGCGTGGTGCGGCGCATCCTGCTGGGTTCGCAACTGAGGCGGTTGCGCGAGTCGCGCGGCATCACCCGCGAGGCGGCCGGCTACTCGATCCGCGCGTCCGAATCCAAGATCAGCCGTATGGAGTTGGGCAGGGTGAGCTTCAAGGCCAGGGACGTCGAGGACCTGCTCACGCTCTACGGCGTCAGCGACGAGTCCGAGCGCGGCTCACTCCTCGGGCTTGCCCGCGAGGCCAACGTCGCCGGCTGGTGGCACAGCTTCGGCGACGTCCTGCCCGGCTGGTTCCAGACGTACATCGGCCTGGAGGGCGCCGCCTCCCTGATCCGCATCTACGAAGTCCAGTTCGTGCACGGCCTGTTGCAGACCGAGGCATACGCGCACGCCGTCGTCACGCGCGGCATCCCCGACGCGCCGCGCGCCGAGATCGAGCGCCGCGTCGCGCTCCGGCTGGAGCGCCAGAAGGTCCTCGTCTCCGAGAGCGCCCCGCAGTTCCACGCCGTGCTCGACGAGGCCGCGCTGCGCCGCCCCTACGGCGACCGGGCCGTGATGCAGGGCCAGTTGAGGCATCTCATCGAGATCTCCGAGCATCCCAACGTCACCCTCCAGGTCATGCCCTTCAGCTACGGCGGCCACGCCGGCGAGAGCGGCGCGTTCACCATGCTGAGTTTCCCGGAGTCCGACCTCTCCGACGTCGTCTATCTGGAGCAGCTGACGAGCGCCCTCTACCTCGACAAGCGCGAGGAGGTCGCCCAGTACGCACGCGTGATGGAGCGGCTGCGGGGGGACAGTCCCGATCCGGCCGAAAGTCGCGACCTTCTCCGAGGACTCCTCCAACTCACGTAGCACGTAAGTACGATGACGTGACATCAGTGTTGCCACAGTGTCCGCCACCGCGGGTTAAGGGGTCTCGATCCATGTCCTACTTCACCGACCTGGCCCACCAGTACATAGACGGCGAGTGGAAGCCCGGCAGCGGCTCGTGGGACATCATCGACTTCAACCCGTACACCGGTGAGAAGCTCGCCTCGATCACCGTCGCCACCGCCGACGAGGTCGACCGCGCCTACCGCGCCGCCGAGCGCGCCCAGCGCGAGTGGGCCGAGACCAACCCGTACACCCGCCGGCTCGTCTTCGAGCGCGCGCTGCGCATCGTCGAGGACCGCGAGCAGGAGCTCGCCGACACGATCATGGCCGAGCTCGGCGGCACGCGCCTGAAGGCGGCCTTCGAGCTGCACCTCGCCAAGGAGTTCCTGCGCGAGGCGATCCAGCTGGCGCTGCGCCCCGAGGGCCGGATCCTGCCCTCCCCGGTCGACGGCAAGGAGAACCGCGTCTACCGGCTCCCGGTCGGTGTCGTCGGCGTCATCTCCCCCTTCAACTTCCCCTTCCTCCTGTCGATCAAGTCGGTCGCCCCGGCGCTCGCCCTCGGCAACGCGGTCGTCCTCAAGCCGCACCAGAACACCCCGATCTGCGGCGGCACGCTGGTCGCGAAGGTGCTGGAGGACGCCGGTCTGCCGGCCGGACTGCTGAACGTCGTCGTCACCGACATCGCCGAGATCGGCGACGCGCTGCTGACCCACCCGGTCCCGAAGGTCATCTCCTTCACCGGCTCCGACAAGGTCGGCCGCCACGTCGCCACCGTCTGCGCGCAGAACTTCAAGCATGCCGTCCTCGAACTCGGCGGCAACAGCGCCCTGATCGTCCTCGAGGACGCCGACGTCGACTACGCGGTGGACGCGGCCGTCTTCAGCCGCTTCGTGCACCAGGGTCAGGTCTGCATGGCCGCCAACCGGATCCTGGTGGACCGCACGCTGGAGGCGGAGTTCACCGAGAAGTTCGTCGCCAAGGTGAAGACGCTGCGCGTCGGCGACCCCGCCGACCCCGCCACGCACATCGGGCCCCTCATCAACTCCCAGCAGGCGGAGTCGGTTTCGGCCGTCGTCGAGCAGGCGGTGGCGGGCGGTGCGACGGCCCTGCTGCACGGTTCGGTGGAGGGCAACGTCGTCTCCCCGTCGGTCCTGACCGACCTTCCGGCCGACGCCCCGGTCCTGAGCCAGGAGATCTTCGGCCCGGTGGCCCTCATCCTGCCCTTCGACGGCGAGGACGAGGCGATCCGGATCGCCAACGACACGCCGTACGGCCTGAGCGGCGCCGTCCACACGGGTGACATCGAGCGGGGCGTACGAGTCGCCCAGCGCATCCACACCGGCATGATCCACATCAACGACGGCACCGTGGCCGACGAGCCGATCGTGCCGTTCGGCGGCGAGAAGCACTCGGGCATCGGCCGGCTCAACGGCGACGCGATGATCGACGCCTTCACGACCCAGAAGTGGATCTCGATCCAGCACGGCCGGAGTCAGTTCCCCTTCTAGGACAGAAGCTGTCCTCAAGAGTTCGTAACGTGGTGGGTGTCGGGAGAGGAAGCCTCCCCGGCGCCCACTTCTCTTTCGTGTCAGGAAGGCGGACATCTCATGGTTGCTCTTGTTCCCGCGGAGGCCCGGGGTGACGAACGCGGGGCGTTCCTCGACTTCGTCGAGGCCCAGCGGGCGGCGATCCGCCGCGCGGTGCTCGGTCTCACCGAGGAGCAGGCGGCGAGCCGTCCGAGCGCCAGCGCGCTCAGCCTGTCCGGGCTGATCAAGCACGTCGCGGAGGTGGAGCTGACCTGGCTCCGCCTGGCGCAGCAGCGCCCGAACGAGCGGCACCGCTCCAAGGACACCTGGGGCGACGGCTTCCGGCTGGTCGACGGCGAGACCGTGCCCGAGATCCTGGACTTCTGGGCCGGCGTGGCGAAGGAGACCGAGGAGTTCGTCCGGTCCGTGCCGAGTCTGGACGACACCTTCCCCCTGCCGCCGGCCCCCTGGTTCCCGAAGGACGGGCAGGTCTCGATGCGCTGGATGCTGCTCCACCTGGTCCAGGAGATGGGCCGGCACGCCGGGCACGCGGACATCGTCCGCGAGTCCCTGGACGGCAAGGACTCGTTCACCCTGATCGCGGAGGAGCAGGGCGCGGTCCCGGCGGCGGGCTGACGACGCGGGGCCGATGGCGCGCGTCGCCGACGACGGCCGGCTGGTCACGCGTACCCTAGTCAAAATTGACTAGGAGGTGCGAGGGTGTCAGCGATCCGGCTGCTTGTTCTCGGCGCGGTCCGCCAGCACGGGCGCGCCCACGGCTATCAGGTCCGCAACGACCTGGAGTTCTGGGGCGCGCACGAGTGGTCCAATGCCAAGCCCGGCTCGATCTATCACGCGCTCAAGCAGATGGCGAAGCAAGGTCTGCTGCATGCGTACGAGATCGCGCCGAGCACGGCGGGCGGCCCGCCGCGGACCGAGTACGAGGTGACGGAGAAGGGTACGGAGGAGTACTTCGCGCTGCTGCGCGAGGCGCTGACCACGTACGACCAGAAGATGGACGTCCTGTCCGCGGGGATCGGGTTCATCGTCGACCTCCCGCGGGCGGAGGTCGTGGAGCTGCTGCGCGCGCGGGTGCGCGCGCTCGACGAGTGGCGCGCCGCCGTCACCGAGTACTACACGCCGGAAGGCGGCCCGCAGCAGCTCGGGCACATCGGCGAGATCATGCACCTCTGGGTCCACTCGGCGGACGCCGGCAAGGAGTGGACGCTCGGCCTGATCGAGCGGATCGAGGCGGGGGCGTACTCCTTCGCCGGCGAGGGCGGGGAGCCCTTCGTGGGGGTGCTCGCCGAGGGTGAGGAGAACCCGTACGCGACGGGCGACCCGGACGACCATCACGACTAATCAAGTTTGACTAACTGAAGGAACGGGCATACCTTCTCGCGGTGGTCAAATTTGACTACTGGGCCGATCGGCTCGACTGGAGGAGACGGATGACTGACGCGATCGTCGTCGAAGGCGCGCGGAAACGGTACGGGGACAAGCCGGCACTCGACGGCCTCGACCTGGTCGTCGGCGCCGGCACGGTGCACGGCCTGCTGGGCCCCAACGGCGCGGGCAAGACCACGACGGTACGGATCCTGGCCACGCTGCTGCGTCACGAGGAGGGACTGGTGCGGGTCGCGGGCTTCGACGTCCGGACCCGGGCGGCCGAGGTGCGGCGCAGGATCGGGCTCCTCGGGCAGCACGCGGCCGTCGACGAGGAGCTGGGAGGCCGGCAGAACCTGGAGATGTTCGGGCGGCTGTACCACCTGGGCGCCCGGCGGGCCGGCGCGCGGGCCGACGAGCTCCTGGAGCGGTTCGGGCTCGCGGACACCGGACGCAAGCCCGTCAAGCAGTTCAGCGGCGGCATGCGCCGCCGCCTGGACCTCGCGGCCTCGCTGATCACGGAGCCGGAGGTGCTCTTCCTGGACGAGCCCACGACCGGACTCGACCCGCGCGGCCGCGGCGAGGTGTGGGAGTCGGTGCGCTCCCTGGTGGGCGGAGGGACGACCGTCCTGCTCACCACGCAGTACCTGGAGGAGGCCGACCAGCTCGCCGACCGGATCTCGGTCGTCGACCACGGCCGGGTCGTCGCCGACGGCACGGCCGACGAGCTGAAGACCAAGGTCGGCGGCGACCGCATCGACGTCGTCCTGCGGGACGGCCGGCGGCTCGCCGAGGCGGCGCGGCTGCTGCCCGCGCCGGGATCCGACGTGACGGTGGACGCCGACCGGCGCCGGATCAGCGCGCCCGTGACGGACCGGATGGCGGCGCTGGCCGAGACCGTGAGGGCACTGGAGGAGGCCGGGATCGAGGCGGCGGACATCGCCCTGCGGCGGCCGACCCTCGACGAGGTCTTCCTCCATCTGACCGGCGACGCACAGGACGGGGGCGCGGACGGCGTGCGCGGCGAGGAAGCGGAGGTGGCGGCATGAGCGTGGCGTATGTGATGAGCGACTGCTGGACGATGACCCGACGGGAACTGGCCCACTGGGCGCGGCAGCCGATCGTGATGGTGGTCGGCCTCGCCTTCCCGGTCATGATGCTGCTGATGTTCGGCTATCTCGTCGGCGGCGGCCGGGAGATCGAGGGCACGTACGTCGACTACCTCGTGCCCGGCATGCTCACGCTGACGATGGTCTTCGGCCTCGAAGGCACGATGACGGCCGTCACCCAGGACCTGAACAAGGGAGTGATCGACCGCTTCCGCTCGATGCCGATGGCCGACGGGGCGGTGCTCGTGGGGCGTTCGGTCGCCGACATGCTGCAGTCCGCGACCGGGCTGGTGGTGATGGTCGGCGTCGGGTACGCGATCGGCTGGCGGGCGCACGGCGGATTCGGCGCCTTCCTCGGGTCCATGGGGCTGCTGCTCCTGCTGCGCTTCGCGATGCTGTGGATCGGGATCTACCTGGCGATGGTGGCCGGACGGCCGGAGCTGGTGATGGCCGTGCAGATCCTGGTCTGGCCGATCGGCTTCCTCTCCAACGCGTTCGCCTCGCCGGGGTCCATGCCCGGGTGGCTGGGCACGGTCGTCGAGTGGAATCCGATGTCGGCGACCGCGACGGCGGTACGGGACCTCTTCGGCAACCCGGGCGGGGAGCCGGGCCATGTGATGGCGGCGGTGGTGTGGCCGCTGCTGCTCCTCGCGGTCTTCTTCCCGCTGGCGGTGAGGAAGTTCAGGCGGCTGAGCGTGTAGTGGGAACCCGAAGCGGTCGAGCGGTGTAACCAATGCGGACGGTTCACCGCGGACCGGGCGAAGAGACGGGGGACGTGCGATGCGCAGGCTCTACGGAGTGGCCGGCGCCGTCGTGGCGCTGGTGTTGACGGCTTGTACGGGCGCGGGGGGTTCGGCTTCGCCGGGCTCTCCGGGCTCGGGCTCGGGTTCGTCGGGCGCGGGCTCTCCGGGCTCGGGTTCGTCGGGTTCTTCGCGTACGGGTGGCACGGCGGGCGCCGGTGCGGAGGCATCGGTCGTCCCGCCGCCGCGGATACCGTCGGGGCGCCGGCTCCCCGGCTGGTCGCACTCCCTGGGATTCGCCTCCGACGGCAGCGGGTTCGCCCTGCTGGCCGACTGCGTGGCGGACGAGCGGGCGTCGGAGAACGGCTTCTGCAGGCAGCACGTCGCCGTCCTCGACCGGGGCGCGAAGGACTGGGTGCTGCGCCGCTCGCCGCTGCCCGAGACGCGGGGCACGGACGGCGTCTCGGCCGGCCTGCTGGCGCTCGGGCCGGGGCGCGCCCTGATCGAGGAGGGCGGTGCCGAGCCGGAGAAGCGGCGGACCTGGTTCACCCGGGACGGCGGGCGCAGCTGGCGCGTCGGCGACCTGAAGACCGTCGGGACGACCCCGGTGATACCGACCGGGTCCGTGCTCACCACCGATTGCGCGCAGCCCGCCGGGGCGTCGGTGGACGACTGCGTCCGGCAGCGGCTGGTCGTGGTCTCCCCGGAGGACGGGCGACGGCGCGCCCTCGCCGAGGGGCCGCTGCTCGGGGCGCGTCCGAGGCCGGCCGAGGTGGCGGAGCCCGACGGCTCGTGGTGGGCCTCGGGGACCGACCCGCTGTCGGGGCGGGCCGCCGTCGCTGTCTCGCGGGACCAGGGGCGCAGCTGGTCGGTGAGCCGGCTGCCGAGCCCGACCACCGAGCCCGGCTGGTACACCGCGGTCGCGGTCGGCCGGTCCGTCGTCTACGCGGCGGAGATGGGGGAGTTGAAGGGCGGTGACCCGGTGAAGAACCCCATGCGGGCGCTGCACCGCTCGCTGGACGGCGGCCGGAGCTGGCAGCGCATGTGGACGACGGGGCCGATGATCGAGCCCCGCACGCTCCTGGGGGTCCCGGTGCCGGGCCCCGAGGGCCGGGTGCTGATCGGAGCCGAGGACCGGGAGTACGTGAGCGTCGACGGCGGCAGCAGTTTCCGCCCCTCGGGCGGCGGCACGACCTTCACCCGCCGCACGCCCCTCGGGCTGCTCCGCCACAGCACCAGCTGTCTCTACGGCATATCCGTGGACGGCGAGCGCTGGGCGGAGTTCGGCCTGGGATGCGAGGGCGAGACGCCCTGACGCGCGGTCAGTGGTGGAAGGAGGTGACCGTCGCCTTGTCCCGGCTCAGCGGATGCGGCTGGCTGCGCAGTTCGGGCAGAAGTCGCCTCAGGTCCTCGATGAACAGTTGGGCGAGGTCGGCCGAGAAGCCGTTGCGGCAGACCACGCGCAGTACGGACAGGTCCTCCCGGTTGGCGGGGAAGGTGTACGCCGGTACGAGCCAGCCGTGTTCGCGCAGCCGGCGCGAGACGTCGAAGACGTCGTACGAAGTGATGTCGGGGGCCGTGGTGAACGCGAACACGGGCAGCTGATCGCCCCGGGTCAGGAGCCGGAAGTCGCCCATCGCCTCGATCCGTTCGGCGAGGTCCCGGGCGACGTCCCGGGTGGTCTGCTGGACCGCCCGGTAGCCCTCCCTGCCCAGCCTCAGGAACGTGTAGTACTGCGCGACGACCTGGGCGCCCGGCCGGGAGAAGTTGAGGGCGAAGGTGGGCATGTCGCCGCCGAGGTAGTTGACCCGGAAGACGAGCTCCTCGGGGAGTTCGGCGGGCGAGCGCCACAGGGCCCAGCCGACACCCGGGTAGACGAGTCCGTACTTGTGACCGGAGGTGTTGATCGAGGAGACGCGGGGCAGCCGGAAGTCCCAGACCAGGTCCTCGTCCAGGAAGGGGGCGACCATCGCGCCGGAGGCGCCGTCGACATGGACGGGGACGTCGAGGCCGGTCCGTTCCTGGAGGGCGTCGAGGGCGGCGCAGATCTCGGCGACGGGTTCGTAGGAGCCGTCGAAGGTCGAACCGAGCACGGCGACCACACCGATGGTGTTCTCGTCGCAGAGTTCGGCGGCCGACTGGGCGTCCATGTGGAAGCGGTCTCCGTCCATGGGGACGAGCCGGGCCTCCACCTCCCAGAAGTTGCAGAACTTCTCCCAGCAGACCTGGACGTTGACGCCCATCACCAGATTGGGCCGGGCGCTGCCGGGATAGCGGTCGGCGTTCTTCTTGGCCCAGCGGCGCTTGAGGGCCATGCCGGCGAGCATGCACGCCTCGCTGGAGCCGGTGGTGGAGCAGCCGACGGCGGTCGCGGGGTCCGGGGCGTGCCACAGGTCGGCGAGCATCGCCACGCAGCGCCGCTCCAGTTCGGCGGTGCGCGGGTACTCGTCCTTGTCGATCATGTTCTTGTCGCGGCACTCCGCCATCAGGACCCCGGCCTGGGGCTCCATCCAGGTGGTGACGAAGGTGGCGAGGTTGAGCCGGGAGTTGCCGTCCAGCATCAGCTCGTCGTGGACCAGCTGATAGGCGCTCATGGGCGGCAGCGGACCCTCGGGGAGCTGGTGGTGCGGCGGTGCCTCGGTCATTCCGCCGACCGGGTTGGCTTCGCCGAAGAAGGGGTTGAGGGCGAGGCGCCGGTCGGGCTCGGGCTTGACGGGACCCTTGTGCAGCGGCATGGGACTCCTTCCAGAGGGTGTTCAGTGCAAGGGGGCGCCCGACTCGTCCAGTTCGAGCTGGGGGCGGCCGGTGACGACCAGCCAGGCGGGCAGGGAGGCCAGGCAGAGCAGGGAGAGCATCGTGGGCGAGGAGGCGAGCACGGCGGCGACGAAGAGACTCAGCCAGCCCTGCCGGGTGGTCGCCATCAGCACGCCGAGGACGCCGGAGGAGACGGCGACGGCCGGGTGGATCTCGGGGACGAGGGCCTGGGCCAGCAGGCCGAAGGCGGCCCCGATGAAGACTGCGGGGAAGATCCGGCCGCCGACGAAGCCGCAGGAGGCGGCGACCAGCAGGGCGGCGAGTTTGACCACGGCCATCTTGGCCAGCTCGCCCGAGGACCAGCCGCCGATGTTCGCGGTGAGCTCCTTCATCTGGTCCAGGCCCTTGAACAGCGTGATGGAGCCGCCGAGCACGCCCAGCAGGCCGAGGACCAGACCGCCGGCCGGCAGCCTCACCATCGGGTGCTTCAGCAGTTGGAAGGCGCGGTGGACGTAGGGGAGGCCGTAGCAGCACAGGAGGCCGAACAGGGCCGCGACGGTGGCGACGACCATCGAGGCGAGCAGATCGGCCCACCCCGGCTCGGGCAGGGGAGGCAGGGACAGGTCGAAGCTGGGGTGCGCCAGGAGCGTCGTGGTCATCGCCCCCGCGCCGGCCGCCATCAGCGGGGCGAAGAGCCGGTCCCACAGGGAGCCCTGCCCCTCGCCCGGCCGGTGGACAAGGGCCTCGGAGATGACCAGGGCCGCGGCGACCGGGGTGCCGAAGAGGGCGCCGATGGTGGCGGAGGAGGCGAGCGCCACCCAGAACGCGCCCGGTACGGTCGGTGCCGCCTTGCGGCCGAGCCAGTAGGCGAGTGCGCCGTTGGCCACGATGATCGGGTTCTCCGGGCCGAGGCTGACACCGCCGGCCAGCGTGAGCGTGCCCGCGATCAGTAGCCCGGGAACGACGACCGGCGACACCGGGGCGCTGCCGAGACCGCCCTCGGCCGGGTCGGGGCCCGCGTGCCCGGGGACCTTCCAGATGACGAGCCCGACCACGATCCCGGTCGCGGTGAGCATGACGATCATCCAGAGGGCGGAGAAGTCCCCGATGCCCAGTGCGCCGGGAAGGGTGTCCCACAGGACGTCCTTGAGCTCCTCGGAGAGCCACTCGATGGCGAGGAACAGCAGACTCGCGCCGACCCCGATCACCAGGGCGGGCAGGACCTGCGGCAACAGGGCTCGTGCAGGCGACCGGGGGGCGGGGGGCGGGGGCCCGGACGACGGGTTATCGATGGCCACCGCCCCACCATAGGGGCACAAAAGCCGCACAACGCCCCGAGAGTTGGGGGTGTCGGAGAGTTGAGGGTGCGTCGTCCGGTGCCGCCGTCCGGTGCCGTCGTCCGGTCAGGCGCGAGGAGCGATCACCGCGGCCGTCCCGTAGGCGCAGACCTCCGTCCCCACGTCCGCCGCCTCCGTCACGTCGAAGCGGAACATCAGCACGGCGTTGGCGCCGCGCGCCTTGGCCTGCTCCACCAACCGATCCATCGCCTGGTTACGGGTCTCCACCAGGGTCTTCGTCAGACCCTTCAGCTCCCCTCCGATCATCGACTTCAGCCCCGCGCCGATCTGGCTGCCCAGATGCCGCGAGCGCACGGTCAGACCGAAGACCTCGCCGATCACCTGCCGGATCTCATAGCCGGGAACGTCGTTGGTCGTGACGACCAGCACGTCGGACTGCGGTCCCTGACCGCCTCCGTACTCATCGATGCCCATCCGCATCCACCTCCTGGCCCCCAGCCTCGGCCCGGCCGTCCGCCCTCGCATCCCGGAGGGGCCCGGTGGGAGCCGTATGGAACCCGGGGTCGTAAGAAAGCGTTGATACTTTGGGGCAGCCGTCCCATGCCCTCATCAACCGCAGGAGCCCGGAACCCGTGAATACGCTTGCCCTCGGACCGAGCTGGCTTGACCCGGATTACCTGATCCAGACCTTCGGCCTGATCGGTGTCCTCGTCATCGTCTTCGCCGAGTCCGGCCTGCTCATCGGGTTCTTCCTGCCCGGCGACTCGCTGCTCTTCACCACCGGCCTGCTGGTGACCACCGGCAAGCTCGACCAGCCGCTCTGGCTCGTCTGCACGCTCGTCGTGGCCGCCGCCATCATCGGCGACCAGGTGGGCTATCTCTTCGGCCGCAAGGTCGGCCCGGCCCTCTTCAAGCGCCCCGACTCCAAGCTCTTCAAGCAGGAGAACGTGGAGAAGGCGCACGAGTTCTTCGAGAAGCACGGCCCGAAGTCGCTGATCCTGGCTCGCTTCGTCCCGATCGTGCGCACGTTCACGCCGATCATCGCCGGTGTGAGCCGGATGAACTACCGCTCGTTCATCACGTTCAACATCATCGGCGGCGTGCTGTGGGGCGCGGGCGTCACCGTGCTCGGCGCCTCCCTCGGCAAGATCGACTTCGTGCACCAGCACATCGAGGCGATCCTCATCCTGATCGTGGCGATCTCCGTGATCCCGATCGTGATCGAGTACCTGCGAGCCCGCTCCCAGTCCAAGAAGGCCCGCGCCCAGGGCGACCACGACACCCCCACCGAGCGCGGCCGCCACGCCAAGCGCTAGGGCCGGAGCCCGTCCGGCCCCGGTCCAGCCTAGAAACCACGCGTCCGCTTCGCGGCGCGGCGGGCCGCCGCCGCGCCCGGGGCTTGCATGAACAGGCGGGCCAGCTCGCCCCCCAGGTTCACCCCGATCGCGATCGCCAGGGCCAGGGCCGCCGCCTTCGCCAGGTTGGCGAAGCCCTGGTCCAGGTTGTTCTGAGCGATCGAGAGCACCCCGAAGTACGTCGCCGAACCGGGCAGCAGCGGCCCGATCGCCGCCGTCACGTACGGCAGCGACGAGGTGTGCTCGTACCGGGCGATCAGCTGCCCGAACAGACCCACCAGACCGGCCGCCACCGCCGTCGCCATCACCGCCGAGCCGTTCGCCGTCACGGCGATCGACGCGTAGATCACCCACGCCACCCCGCCGTTCAACGTCGCGAACAGCACCGTCGCCCGCGACTGCTGCAGCAGGATCGCGAACGTCGCGCACAGCACCATCGCCGCCAGGATCTGCACCACCGGCCGCTCGACCAGACCGAGCGCCCCCTCCGGATTGAGCTGGGCGTCGAACTGCACGGCCACGTACAGCACCGACAGCACACCCACCACGATCGCCACGAAGAAGTACCCGACCTCCAGGAGCCGGGCCGAGGCCGTGATGTAGAAGCCGGTGAGACCGTCCTGTACGGCCGCCACGAGCGCCCGCCCCGGGATCAGGGCGAACAGACCACCCGTGATGACCGCCGAGGGCCGCAGATCCGTGTGTAGCAGCGTCAGCAGCACCCCCATCGCGGCCGGCGGCATCGCCGCCACCAGGAACTGGTAGAACTCCGGCAGTCCACGCCCCGCGCAGAGCCACGCCAGCCGGTCGCCCAGCACCGCGCCCAGCGCCGCCACGAAGAAGACCGTGAGGTCACCGCCCAGCAGCACCGAAGCCGCGCCCGCCAGGACACCCGCCGCCGACGTCAGCACCCATCCCGGGTACGGGTGCCGGTTGCGCCGGATCTCCGCGAGCCGCCGGTACGCCTCCTCCGGCGTGACGTCGTGCTCCTCCGCGTTGATGTCGGCCAGCAGCTGGTAGACCGCCGCCAGCCGGGTGTAGTCCGTGCCCCGGCGCCGTACCGTCCGGTTCGCCGTGATCGGATCGTCCACCAGCGACGGCTGGTACGTGATCGAGAGCAGCGTGAACGTGACCGTCGGCTCGCACCGGTCCAGACCGTAACTGCGGCAGATCGCGAACATCGCCGCCTCGACGTCCTCCGCGCCCTCCCCGCCCGCGAGCAGCAGCTCACCGATACGCAGGGTCAGGTCGAGCACACGGCCCACCGCGGGCCCCGCCTCGTCCTCCACCTTGCGCGTCTCCGGCACCGGCCGGTCGCCCACCGGAAGCCGCAGCATCGTCCGCATCCGGTCCTGCCACGGCGCGTCCTTCGACAGCCGCACCATCGGAACGCCGTGCGCCGGCGTGAAGGCCGGCGGCGCCTGCTTCGCCGAGTACGTGGACGGTGGAGCGAACGCCGAGCCCTCCGGCTCGGCCGCCGGCTCCGGCGCCAGCCCCTCGGGAACGGCGAACTCGGAGGTCGGATGCTCCTCCTCCGCGACCACCGGCTGCTCGACCCCCGCCGGCGGTGTGAAAGCGCTGCGCGCCTCGTCCGACTGCGGCTTCCGGTCCTCCGGGCCGTCCGCCTCCGCGACCACTCTCTTCGCCCTCACTCCCATTCGCGCTGTCTGCCCAGTATGGGCACGGGCATACGACAACACGCGAGACGGGCGGCGCACCCACACGAGGTGCACCGCCCGTCACAGCTTCAGCAGGGACCCACTCAGTGGGCGCCGCCCTGCGCCTCCAGGCGCTTGTAGGAGGCCTCGATCTCGGCCTCGGCCTCGGCGCGACCGACCCAGTCGGCGCCCTCGACCGACTTGCCCGGCTCCAGGTCCTTGTAGACCTCGAAGAAGTGCTGGATCTCCAGGCGGTCGAACTCCGACACGTGGTGGATGTCGCGCAGGTGCTCGACGCGCGGGTCCGACGCGGGGACGCAGAGCAGCTTGTCGTCGCCGCCGGCCTCGTCCGTCATACGGAACATGCCGATGGCGCGGCACTTGATCAGGCAGCCGGGGAACGTCGGCTCGTCCAGGATGACCAGCGCGTCCAGCGGGTCGCCGTCCTCGCCGAGGGTGTTCTCGACGAAGCCGTAGTCGGCCGGGTAGCTGGTCGAGGTGAAGAGGCGGCGGTCCAGGCGGATACGACCCGTCTCGTGGTCGACCTCGTACTTGTTCCGCGACCCCTTCGGGATCTCGATGGTGACGTCGAACTCCACGGGTGGCTCCTCCTGAATCAACACATGTGAATGCCTGCGACAACGCGCAGTGATTAAGTGTCCCTCACGCCTGTGTGTGATCGCGAAAGGGGCTGGTCAGCAATGCCGGAGCCGAGGACGTGGCAGGTCACGGTGGGATCTGCCGTGCTCGGTCTGGCCCTGGCCGCCGGAGCGGTGTCCGCCGCCGGCCCGTGGGACAACGGCCAGCGTAAGGCCGAGCGGGCCCGCGCGGCCGCCACGACCCCGACAGGTGGCGCACATCACGCGGAACCCCGGCCCCCGGCGGGGCCGCAGCTGCCCGCTCCCGCCCCCAGCGCCGCCGGGGTGCTCCGCGCGCTCGACGCCCCGGGCACCGCCCGCCCCGGCGACCTCGCCACCACCCTCGTACCGCTCCTCGCCGACCCCGCCCTCGGCACACTGCGCACCGCCTCGGTCGTCGACGTGGCCACCGGGAAGCAGCTCTACGGGGAGGGCGCCACCACGCCCATGACCCCGGCGTCCACGATCAAGATCGCCACCTCGGTCGCCGTCCTCTCCGCCCTCGGACCCGACCACCGCATCCCCACCACCGTCGTCGCCTCCCCCGACGGCCGCACGGTCACCCTCGTCGGCGGCGGCGACCCCACCCTGGACCGCACCCGCCTGAAAGCCCTGGCCGACGGCTCCGCCCGCGCCCTGAAGGACCGGGGCGTCACCGCCGTACGCGTCGCCTACGACACGAGCCTCTACCAGGGCCCCGCCCGGCACCCCATAGGCCCCAACGACAACATCGCCCCCGTCAGCGCCCTGATGCTCGACGAAGGCCGCCTCGACGACTCCCACAGCGGACCCGCCCCCCGCACCACCGACCCCGCCGGAGACACCGCCACCGCCTTCGCCGAACTCCTCGGCAAGGCCGGCACCAAGGTCCAGGGCACCCCGGCCCCCGCCCGCGCCCCCAAGGCCCCCAAGAACCCCAAGGCCGCCGAGGACCCCGCCGCCCCTCTGGCCCGTACCGAATCCGCCCCGCTCTCCTCCCTCGTCGAACGCACCCTCACCCACAGCGACAACGACCTCGCCGAAGCCCTCGCCCGACAGACCGCCCTCGCCCGCAAGCAGCCCGCCAGCTTCGCGGGCGCCGACAAGGCCGTCCGGGCCGAACTGGCCGCACTCGGCCTCCCCACCACCGGAGCCCGCTTCGCCGACGGCAGCGGCCTCTCCCGCGACGACCGGATCTCCGCCGCACTGCTCACCGGCCTTCTCACCCGCGCGGCCGACCCCACCCGCCCCGCACTGCGCCCGGCCCTCACCGGCCTGCCCGTCGGCGGCTTCAGCGGCACCCTCGAAGGCCGCTTCGACACCGCACCCGCCACCGACGGCGCCGGCCTCGTCCGCGCCAAGACCGGCACCCTGACAGGCGTCAACACACTCGCCGGAACCGTCGTCACCGCCGACGGCCGACTCCTCGCCTTCGCCTTCCTCGCCGGACGGACCACCTCGCCCTACACGGCCCAACCCGCCCTCGACAGGCTCTCCGCCGCACTCGCCTCCCAGGGCTGAACAGGTCCGAAGCCTCACCGAACAGGCGTCGAGAACGTACGGTTGACGCATGACGAGCATCGGTGGTGCAGAGATGGTCGACTGGAATCTCGCGGTCGCGACCGCGACCCGCCTGCTGAGGCCCGGCCCGGAGGTGAGCCGGGAGGAGGCCCGCGAGGTCGTGGCGGAGCTACGCCGCCACGCCAAGGCGTCCGAGGAACACGTCAGGGCCTTCACCCGCATGATCCCCGAAGGCCACGAACCACGGGACACACCCGTCCTCGTCGTGGACCGCGCCGGCTGGGTCAGGGCCAACGTCGCAGGCTTCCGCGAACTGCTCTCCCCCCTCCTCGACAAGATGCAGGAACGCCGCTCGAACACCCCCGGCGGCACCGTCCTCGGCACCGTCGGCGGCAAGGTCACCGGTGTCGAACTCGGCATGCTGCTGTCCTTCCTCGCCTCCCGGATCCTCGGCCAGTACGAGACCTTCGCCCCCGCCACCCGCGACCTCCCCGCCGGGGACAACGGCGGCGGCCGCCTCCTCCTCGTCGCACCCAACATCGTCCACGTCGAGCGCGAACTCGCCGTCGAACCCCACGACTTCAGGCTCTGGGTCTGCCTCCACGAAGAGACCCACCGCACCCAGTTCACCGCCGTCCCCTGGCTCCGCGACCACCTCCAGGGCGAGATCCAGTCCTTCCTCGGCGCCACCGAGGTCGACCCCTCCACCGTCGTCGAGCGACTGCGCGAAGCCGCCCAGGCCCTCGCCGGCGGCGGCCGCCCCGAAGGCGAGGAGGGCGAACCCGGCCCCTCCCTCGTCGAACTCGTACAGACCCCCGAGCAGCGCGAGATCCTCGGCCGCCTCACCGCCGTCATGTCCCTCCTCGAAGGCCACGCCGACTACGTCATGGACGGCGTCGGCCCCCAGGTCGTGCCCTCCGTCGCCGAGATCCGCGAGAAATTCCAGCAGCGCCGCGCCCGCGGCGCCTCCCGCCTCGACCTCGCCCTGCGCAAACTCCTCGGCCTCGACGCCAAACTGCGCCAGTACCGCGACGGCGAACGCTTCGTCCGAGCCGTCGTCGACGAAGTCGGCATGGACGGCTTCAACCGCGTCTGGACCTCGCCGAACACACTTCCCACCAAGGCCGAGATCGCCAAGCCCGCCGACTGGGTGGCGAGGGTGCACCGTAAGGCAGACTCATGAGACTGGTGCGGCGTACGACGGAAGAACACACCACCAATCACCCATCCGAGGGACCGTAGGCAAAGGGTGGGGCGTGCAATGCTCGGGTAACGGCCAGGTTCTGTCACCATCGACGCACTCTGAGTGACCGAAACCCCTCTTCCGACCGTTAAGACTCCGACCGAGGCACCCCACCCCATCACGAAGGGCACCGGACATGGGTCCCCATCCTGCGGTCGCGGCGATACGCCTGGCGGTCCGCCGCGTACTCCACGACGTCATCACCGAGCACCGGACAGACCCCGCCGCGACACCCGGCGAGCACCCCCTCGTGCTCGTCGCCTGCTCCGGCGGAGCCGACTCCATGGCGCTCGCCTCCGCACTCGCCTTCGAAGCCCGCAAACTCGCCGTCCGCGCCGGCGGCGTCACCGTCGACCACGGCCTCCAGGACGGCTCCGACCAGCGCGCCACCGAGGTCGCCGGACGCATGGGCGCACTCGGCCTCGACCCCGTCGAAGCCGTCACCGTCACCGTCGGCCGCGAAGGAGGCCCCGAGGCCGCCGCACGCGACGCCCGCTACGCCGCCCTCGACGACGCGGCCGAACGCCACGGCGCCACCGCCGTCCTGCTCGGCCACACCCGCGACGACCAGGCCGAAACCGTCCTGCTCGGCCTCGCCCGCGGCTCGGGCATCCGCTCCCTCTCCGGCATGGCCGCCGTCTCCGGCGCCGCCGGCCGCTACCGCCGCCCCTTCCTGGAGCTCGACCGGCAGACCGTCCGCAAGGCCTGCGTCGCACAGGAACTGGCCGTCTGGGACGACCCCCACAACGCGGACCCCGCCTACACCCGCTCCCGGGTCCGCCACGAGGGCCTCCCCGCCCTCGAGAAGGCCCTCGGCAAGGGCGTCGTCGAAGCCCTCGCCCGGACGGCCCAGCTCTCCCGCGACGACGCCGACGCCCTCGACTCCTGGGCCGCCGACGCCGAGACCGCCGTACGCGACGAAGCCGGCCGCCTCGAATGCGCCAAGCTCTACGGACTCCCGCCCGCCGTCCGCCGCCGCATCCTGCGCCGCGCCATGATCGCCGAAGGCGCACCCGCCGGATCCCTCTTCGCCCGCCACATCGAAGAGGTCGACCGGCTCATCACCGGCTGGCGCGGCCAAGGAGCCATCAATCTGCCCGGCCGCGTCGAGGCACGACGGCAGGGTGGCAGACTGGTCATTCGGCAAGGCTGACGCAAGCTGCAACGAAAGTGACCCGGGTGAACGAGAAGGACATGGGCACCGACCTCAAGTCGGTGCTCATCACCAAGGAAGAGATCGACGCGAAGCTGGCCGAGCTGGCCGCGAAGATCGACGCGGAGTACGCGGGCAAGGACCTGCTCATCGTCGGCGTCCTCAAGGGCGCCGTGATGGTGATGGCGGACCTGGCGCGCGCGCTGTCCACCCCCGTCACCATGGACTGGATGGCCGTCTCCTCCTACGGCGCCGGCACCCAGTCCTCCGGCGTCGTCCGGATCCTCAAGGACCTCGACACCGACATCAAGGGCAAGCACGTCCTGATCGTCGAGGACATCATCGACTCCGGCCTGACCCTGTCATGGCTGCTGTCGAACCTCGGCTCGCGCGAACCGGCCTCCCTCGAGGTCTGCACCCTCCTGCGCAAGCCCGACGCCGCCAAGGTCGCGATCGACGTGAAGTGGATCGGCTTCGACATCCCCAACGAGTTCGTCGTCGGCTACGGCCTCGACTACGCGGAGAAGTACCGCAACCTCCCGTTCGTCGGCACGCTCGCGCCGCACGTCTACGGGGGCTGAAGCCACGGGAACCCGTACCGCCCTCCCGCCGTTGGAGCAAGGGAAGGCGGTCACGGGTCCCCGTGCTGAGGTACCTTCCGAAGAACAGCTTTTTCTCACAGCAGCTCTCACAGCAGCATTTACCTACGGGCAGGAGGGACGGAGCGTTCTCGCTCCGTATGGATGGACGTGAAGCGATACTTCCGTGGGCCGGTCATGTGGATCGTGCTGGCCGTCCTCGCCGTGGTCGTGCTGATGCAGGTCGTCGGCTCGTCCGAGGGCTACAAGACGGTGGACACCAGCAGGGTCGTCCAGGCGATCAATGACAAGCAGGCCGACCAGGTCAAGCTGACGACCGGCGACGAGCAGGTCATCAAGGTCGAGCTCAAGAAGGGCGCCGACAAGGACAAGTACGGCGGCAGCACCAAGATCCAGGCCAGCTACATCGGTGACCAGGGCGCCAACCTGACCACCACGCTTCAGGACCAGGCCGCCTCCGGCGCCCTGGACAAGGGCTACACCGTCTCCCCGGAGCGGCAGAGCCCGTTCCTGTCGGTGCTGCTCTCGCTGCTCCCCTTCGTCCTCATCGTGGTCGTCTTCCTGTTCCTGATGAACCAGATGCAGGGCGGCGGCTCCCGAGTCATGAACTTCGGGAAGTCCAAGGCCAAGCTGATCACCAAGGACACCCCGAAGACCACCTTCGCCGACGTGGCGGGATCCGACGAGGCCGTCGAGGAACTCCACGAGATCAAGGAATTCCTCCAGGAGCCGGCGAAGTTCCAGGCCGTCGGCGCCAAGATCCCCAAGGGCGTGCTGCTCTATGGCCCGCCCGGAACCGGCAAGACCCTCCTCGCACGCGCCGTCGCGGGCGAGGCCGGCGTGCCGTTCTACTCGATCTCCGGCTCCGACTTCGTCGAGATGTTCGTCGGCGTCGGCGCCTCTCGTGTCCGCGACCTCTTCGAGCAGGCCAAGGCGAACGCCCCGGCGATCGTCTTCGTCGACGAGATCGACGCCGTCGGCCGCCACCGCGGTGCCGGACTCGGCGGTGGCCACGACGAGCGTGAGCAGACGCTCAACCAGCTCCTCGTCGAGATGGACGGCTTCGACGTGAAGGGCGGCGTCATCCTGATCGCCGCCACCAACCGGCCCGACATCCTCGACCCGGCGCTCCTGCGCCCCGGCCGCTTCGACCGGCAGATCGCCGTCGACCGCCCGGACATGCAGGGCCGCCTCGAGATCCTCAAGGTCCACCAGAAGGGCAAGCCGGTCGCACCGGACGTCGACCTCGGCGCCGTCGCCCGTCGCACCCCCGGCTTCACCGGTGCCGATCTCTCCAACGTCCTCAACGAGGCGGCGCTCCTCACCGCCCGCTCGGACAAGAAGCTGATCGACAACCACTCCCTGGACGAGGCGATCGACCGTGTGGTCGCGGGCCCGCAGAAGCGGACCCGGATCATGTCGGACAAGGAGAAGAAGATCACCGCGTACCACGAGGGCGGCCACGCCCTCGTCGCGGCGGCCTCACCGAACTCCGACCCCGTCCACAAGATCACCATCCTGTCCCGCGGCCGCGCCCTGGGCTACACGATGGTGCTCCCGGACGAGGACAAGTACTCGACCACCCGCAACGAGATGCTCGACCAGCTGGCGTACATGCTGGGCGGGCGCGCGGCCGAAGAGCTCGTCTTCCACGACCCCACCACGGGCGCGGCGAACGACATCGAGAAGGCCACGGCCACCGCACGCGCGATGGTCACGCAGTACGGCATGACCGAGCGGCTCGGCGCCATCAAGTTCGGCGGCGACAACACCGAACCGTTCCTCGGCCGTGAGATGGCGCACCAGCGCGACTACTCGGAAGAGGTCGCCGCGCTGGTCGACGAAGAGGTCAAGAAGCTCATCGAGACCGCGCACAACGAGGCGTGGGAGATCCTCGTCGAGAACCGCGACGTCCTCGACAACCTCGTCCTGCAGCTCCTGGAGAGGGAGACGCTGGGCAAGGAGGAGATCGCCGAGATCTTCGCCCCGATCGTCAAGCGCCCGGCCCGCCCCGCGTGGACCGGCTCCTCCCGTCGTACGCCCTCGACCCGTCCGCCGGTGCTCTCCCCCAAGGAGCTGGCACTGACGAACGGCGCGAACGGCAGCGCGCCGGTGGACACCACGAAGGCGATCGAGGTCGCACCCGAGGAGGCCCCGGAGGCCTGACCTCCGCCACCCGGAATGGAAGCCGCGCCCCCGCAGGTTTTAGCCTGTGGGGGCGCGGCTTATTTTCGCGCACGACAGTCAGACGGAACGAGGCACAGATGACCGACCCGGTGACACTGGACGGCGAGGGCACGATCGGCGAGTTCGACGAGAAGCGCGCCGAGAACGCCGTACGAGAGCTTCTCATCGCGGTCGGCGAGGACCCGGACCGCGAGGGCCTGCGGGAGACGCCGGCGCGGGTGGCGAGGGCGTACAAGGAGCTGTTCGCCGGCCTGTGGCAGAAGCCTGAAGAGGTCCTGACGACGACGTTCGACCTGGGCCACGACGAGATGGTCCTTGTGAAGGACATCGAAGTGATGGCTACCTGTGAGCATCACCTGCTCCCATTTCATGGCGTAGCTCACATCGGTTACATTCCCGCCGAATCGGGCAAGATCACGGGGCTGTCCAAGCTGGCGCGTCTCGTCGATGTCTTCGCTCGGCGCCCTCAGGTGCAGGAGCGGCTGACGACGCAGATCGCGGACTCGCTCATGGAGATCCTGGAGGCTCGTGGCGCGATCGTCGTCATCGAGGCCGAGCACATGTGCATGTCCCTGCGTGGAGTCCGCAAGCCGGGCGCGAAGACGACGACCTCGGCAGTGCGTGGTCAACTGCGTGACGCCACGACGCGTGCCGAGGCCATGTCCCTGATATTGGCACGTTAAGGGAGCTCTTTCCGTACCGCCCCGTACCGCCCTCGATCGGTGGAGTCGATCACTGATCGGGGGCGGTCGGTGTCAGTGGTGGTCGTTAGCCTGCGGGCATGATCGAGACGACCGGTGATGACCGCCGCTTTCCGACCGCCCTCGCCGAGGTGGCCCGAGCGGAGTTCGACTACGACGAGGGCGAGGGCGTCGACTTCGAGCCGTACGACGTCTTCGACTCTGCCGAGGAGACGACGGACTGGCTGCGGCACTGGACCGGCAACCACGAGCTCGACGGCGGTGCCTACCGGATCTTCGGGCAGGACGGGACCGGCGGGCTCGCCGCGATCTGGTGTGTGCGGCCGGGGCGGCCGCTCGCCGAGCAGCCTGTGGTGTTCATGGGCTCGGAGGGCGAGCGGGGCGTGGTGGCCGGGAGTCTGTCGGACTTCCTGTGGGTCCTGGCCGACGGCTTCGGGCCGATGGAGGCCGCCCTGTACGTGGAGCGCGAGGCGCGGCCCGATGAGGCGCTGGCCGAGCTGGCGGGGCGGCATGCCACCACTGCGCGACGGGCCGCGCGGGAGATCGTCGCCGAGGCTCGGGCCGAGTTCCCGAGCTTCTCCGACGACATCGACGAACTCTGCCGCTGAGGCAGGGGGCGGCCGGGCGGGCGGGCTATGCGACCGGCGCCGCGCCCTTGCCGTTGTGGTCCTCGTCCTCGGGGAGCTTGCAGACGCGCTCCAGGAAGAGGGCCGCCGCGATCACGGCGATGCCGGCCAGGACCGAGAAGCCGGCGTAGATCGCCTGGTCGCGGCGGGCCGGGATGTCCAGGGAGCCGAGGAGGAAGACGCCCGTGCCGCCGTACATGCCGGCGACCAGGGCGGCGACGAGTGCGCTCGCCTGGCCGAAGACCACCGCGCGGGCCGCCATCAGCGGCTCGACGCCCTTGGCGCCGGGGCGGCGCTCGCGCTGGGCCTTCAGGCGGGAGCGGATGGAGAGGGCCGTCGCGGTGAGCACCACCGCGATGGCTGCGAGGACGATCGGTGCGGCGAGCGGCACGCTCGGCAGGGTGCCCACCGCGTCCCAGAGGCGTGCCGCGCCCCAGGACAGGATCCCGGCCGCGATGAACAGTCCGGCGAGAACCTTGAGCCGCAGTTGTTTCACCGAGTGTCCTTCGTGTCGTCGTGGGGGCGATGTGCCACGAGCGTAACGACTACTCGGGCAGACGGAGTTCCAGGTCGGCGCGCGGCACGACGCCCTCGCTGCCGACGGTGGTGAGCAGGTCGGCGACGGTGCCGTGTCCGGGCAGCTTGGCCTCGGGGTCCACGTCGTGCCAGGGGGCGAGGACGAAGGCGCGTTGGTGGGCGCGGGGGTGGGGGAGCGTGAGGACGGGGTCGTCGGAGACCACGTCGGCGTACGCCACGATGTCGACGTCGATCGTGCGGGCGCCCCAGCGCTCCTCGCGGACCCGGTGGAAGGCTTCCTCGACGGCGTGGGCCCGCTCCAGGAGGGAGCTGGGCGGCAGGGTCGTCTTCACGAGGGCGACCGCGTTGAGGTACGAGGGCTGGGAGCCGGGCTCGACGCCCCAGGGCTCCGTCTCGTAGACGGGGGAGACGGCCTTGACCCGGAGGCCCGGGGTGTCCTCCAGGGCGTCGACGGCGCCCTGGAGGGTCTCCAGGCGGTTGCCGAGGTTGGCGCCGAGGGCGATGACGGCCCATTTGGGGTTGGAGAGGGTGACGTCGGCGGCGTCGACCGCTTCGACGACGGAGGCGGGTACGGGCTGCACGGTGGGGTCGCTGTGCGTGCTTTTCATACTCGGCTCCGGGTGATGGTGATGGTCACGTCGTCGAAGGGGACCGTGATGGGCGCGTCCGGCTTGTGGACGACGACCTCGACCTCCTGGACGCCGGCGTGCTTGAGGCACTGCTGGGCGATGCGCTCGGCGAGCGTCTCGATCAGGTCCACGGGCTCGCCCTGGACGACATCGACGACTTCCTCCGCGACGACGCCGTAGTGCACGGTCTTCGTCAGGTCGTCGTCGGCTGCCGCGGGGCGGGTGTCCAGGCTCAGGACGAGGTCCACGATGAAGGTCTGGCCTTCTTCGCGTTCCTTGGGGAAGACGCCATGGTGTCCTCGGGCCTTGAGGCCGCGCAGCGCGACACGATCCACGCGAATCACTCCTGCTGTCGTAGTTCTTGTGGCCACGCAGCCGGGTGCGGACGGCCGGGTGTCCAGCATCGAATCTACCTGCGAGCACCGACAGCGCT
This sequence comes from Streptomyces sp. NPDC056527, assembly GCF_042794475.1. Classification (NCBI taxonomy): domain Bacteria; kingdom Bacillati; phylum Actinomycetota; class Actinomycetes; order Kitasatosporales; family Streptomycetaceae; genus Streptomyces; species Streptomyces sp. NPDC056527. Next base: position 28,712 of record NZ_JBHTTQ010000038.1, on the reverse strand, counting down.
TGCCCACGGGGGGCTGCGGCGAGGGCCACAGGGGCTGGGTGCGGCCCCTACCCAGAGCGCTGGATTCCAATCCCCGGTGTCACCCGAAAGGGCCGGGGAACCCTGTCAGGAGCCGGGTTCCTCGTCCTCTTCGTCGTCCGTTTCGGTGAGTACGGGGGAGCCGTGGTGGGACCAGATCCGCCAGCCGTCGAATGTGCGGCGGAACACATTGGTGGCGACGACGAGCTGGCCCACGAGGGGTCCGAGTTCGGCGCCGTCCTCGGCGGGTCCGCCGCTGAGGATGTTCTCGGTGCAGGTGACGACGGCCACGTCGCCGGCGAGGGAGACCTTCAGGTCGGTCAGGAAGAACTGGATGTACTCGGTGTTCGCCATGATCAGGGCGTATGAGCGGAGTACCTCGCCGCGGCCGGAGAGTACGGGCCAGCCGGGGTGGACGCAGCTGATGGGGGTGGCGCCGTCGTCGAGCCAGAGTTCGGAGATCTCCTCGAAGTCGCCGCGTTCCATCGCCTCGTAGAAGGCGGTGTTCGCGGCCTCGACCGCTTCGGTGTCGGTCTGGTGGGTCACACGGCTCCTTCGACGGCTCTGGCGACCCGGACGGCGTCGGCGGTGGCCCTGACTTCGTGGACGCGGACGGCCCAGGCGCCTTCGTGGGCGGCGATGGCGGAGACGGCCGCGGTGGCGGCGTCGCGTTCGCGGGCGGGGGGTGGGGTGGCGCCTTCGCGGGTGAGGACGTGGCCGAGGAAGCGCTTGCGGGAGGCGGCGACGAGCAGGGGCCTGCCGAGGGCGCGCAGTTCGGGGAGGTGGGCGACGAGGGCGAGGTCGTGGGGGGCGAGTTTGGCGAAGCCGAGGCCGGGGTCGATGACGATCCGTTCGGGGTCGACGCCGCCTTCGACGACGGCTTCCATGCGGTGGCGCAGTTCGGTGACGACTTCGCCGACGACGTCGTCGTAGACGGCGAGGCTGTTCATGTCCTGGCTGAAGCCGCGCCAGTGCATGACGACGAAGGGGACTTCGGCGGCGGCGACGGCGGGGACCATTCGGGGGTCGGCGAGGCCGCCGCTGACGTCGTTGACGAGTGTGGCGCCCGCTGCGACGGCGGCGTGGGCGACGGAGGCGCGCATGGTGTCGACGGAGACGGTGACGCCTTCGGCGGCGAGGCCGCGGACGACGGGGACGACTCGGCGCAGTTCCTCTTCCTCGTCGACGCGGGTGGCGCCGGGGCGGGTGGACTCGCCGCCGACGTCGACGAGGTCGGCGCCTTCGTCGACGAGGTGGAGCCCGTGTTTGACGGCGGCCGTGGTGTCGAACCAGCGGCCGCCGTCGGAGAAGGAGTCCGGGGTCACGTTCACGACGCCCATGACCGCGCAGCGGTCCCACTCCGGCAGGCCCCGGGCTGTGCCCCGGCCGATCAACGTACTCATATGTCCAGACTAGGGGCTGCCCGGGTCGCCGGTGCCGGGTCGGGGGTCGCGTCCCGGTCGGGTGGTGGGCGCGGGGTCAGGCGGCGCGGATCTCGCGGTCGGGCTGCGGGGCGACGATGTGGGCGCAGGGGCGGGGCTCCGCGGCGGGTCGGCGGCGGGCGAAGGGGCGGGGGAGGGCGACGTTGACGAAGCCTTCGGCCTGCATGGCGGCGAAGCCGATGCGGGGCAGGTCTCGGCTCTTGCGGTAGACGACGAAGCGGGGCTCCCAGCGGGGCTGGAACTTCGCGTTGAACTTGTACAGGGACTCGATCTGGAACCAGCGGGAGAGGAAGACGAGGAGTCCGCGCCAGAGGCGCAGGACGGGTCCGGCGCCGATCTTCTCGCCGCGGGCGAGCGCGGAGCGGAACATGGCGAAGTTGAGCGAGACGCGTTCGATGCCGAGGCGCTGGGAGTTCTGGAGGGCGGCGACGATGAGGAGTTCGTTCATGCCGGGGTCGGCGGAGCGGTCGCGGCGCATGAGTTCGAGGGACATGCCGTCGGTGCCCCAGGGCACGAAGTGGATGATCGCCTTGAGGTCGCCGTAGGCCGAGTCGGGGTCGTCCTTGTGGGCGGTGGCTATGACCGCGTCTCCGTCGCCGGGGTCGCCGATGCGGCCGAGTGCCATGGAGAAGCCGCGTTCGGTGTCGGTGCCGCGCCAGTCGGCGGCGGCGCGGCGGACGCGGGCGAGTTCGCCGTCGGAGAGGTCACGGACTCGGCGGACCTTGGTGGTGTAGCCGTTGCGCTCGATCCGCTTCACCATTTGGCGCACGTTGCGCATGGCGCGCCCGGAGAGGGAGAAATCCGCGACGTCCACCACCGCCTCGTCGCCGAGTTCGAGGGCGTCGAGGCCGGTCTCGCGGGTCCAGACCTCGCCGCCGGTCTCGGAGCAGCCCATGACGGCGGGGGTCCAGGAGTGGGCCTTGGCCTCGTCCATGAAGCGGTCGATGGCGCCGGGCCAGGCTTCGACGTCGCCGATGGGGTCGCCGCTGGCGAGCATGACGCCGGAGACGACGCGGTAGCAGACGGCGGCCTTGCCGCTGGGGGAGAAGACGACGCCCTTGTCGCGGCGGAGGGCGAAGTGGCCGAGGGAGTCGCGGCGGCCGTGCTTGTCGAGGAGGGCGCGCAGCCTGGTCTCGTCGTCCTCGGTGAGCCGGGCGGCGGGGTGTTCGGGGCGGAAGGCCAGGTAGATGGTGGTGAGGGCGGTCAGCATGCCGAGGGCGCCGAGGGAGTAGCCGACGGTCCAGTCGACGCCGCCGGTGTAGCCGACGGGGCCTTCGAAGCCGAAGAGTCCGTACAGGACGTGTTCGAGGCGGTCGGTGAGGCCGGGGCTGCCGACGACACGGCGGGGGTGGGCGCTGACGATGACGAGGCCGAGGGCGATGGATCCTGCGCCCATGAGGACGAAGTTGGCGAGGGCCTTCCAGCGGCTTCGGGGGTCGGGCAGGGCGCCGAACTGGCTCCGGTGGCGCAGCAGCAGGGCGAGCAGCGCGAGGGAGAGCAGGGCGCCGAGGATCGAGTGGCGCCAGACGAACTGGGCGGCGGCACCGAGCGGCAGCAGGACGACGGCGGCGCGCCAGGCGCGGCGCTTGTGGCGCTTGAGGCCGTGGGCGAGGAGCAGGAGCAGGACGCCGGCGCTGAGGGAGAGGGCCGCGGAGAGCGGTCCGAGCGTGCCGGGCAGGACCTCGGCGACGGCGTGCATCCGGCTGGCCCGGAAGCGCGGGAAGACGCCCGCAGCAATGTCGATCAGGCCGATGAGGGTGCAGGCCGTACCGACGAGGGCGGGGACCTTCTCGGGTCGAGGTCCGCGCAGAATCCGGCGTACTCGATCCGGAACCGATCCTGATTTGTCCCCATCTACCGTGACAGACATCGCTTCCCGTGCTTCCCGTGGCTCCGCGAAAGATTGAATCCGGCGGCCGCGCGGTGGTCAGGGGCGGGCCGTGCCGGAGGTTTTGCGCCTTCTAGGACGGCGTCGCGGCGGAGCGGGTTCATTCAGGCACAGGAATTTCTCAGCAAGCAGGATCAGGAAGAGGGCTCGGGCGTCTCATGGGTCTCACCAGCAACAAGGTTCTGGCGCTCGCCGTCGTCGTGGCGGTGGTGCTGTTCGTGGCCACGGTCTGGCTGTGGCCGAGGCTGTCGCGCGGGGGCGTGCGGTCGGTGCTGGGCCGGATCGGGCTGCTGCTCGCCACCCAGCTCGCCCTGTTCGCGTCGGTGGGTCTGGCGGCGAACAATTCCTTCCTGTTCTACGGCTCATGGGCGGACCTCTTCGGCCAGGAGCAGGATCTGGGGGTGGTCGTCGACCACTCGGCCGGCTCCAAGGACATCAAGGTCGTCGGCACGCAGGCGGTGGACGTGCCCGGCGCCGGCCGTCCGGAGGTCGGCGGCCAGATCCAGAAGGTCGTCGTCGCCGGCGAGAAGTCGAAGATCGACTCCCCGGCCTATGTGTATCTGCCGCCGGAGTACTTCCAGAAGGAGTACGCGAAGAGCACCTTCCCCGCCTCGGTGGTGCTGACGGGCTATCCGGGCACGGCCGAGAACCTCCTCAAGGGGCTGAAGTACCCGAAGACGGCCTTCCTCCAGGCCAAGGAGAAGAAGATGCGGCCGATGATCCTGGTGATGCTGCGCCCGACCGTGGCGCCGCCCCGGGACACGGAGTGCGTGGACATCCCCGGCGGGCCGCAGACCGAGACGTTCTTCGCCGAGGACCTGCCGAAGGCGGTCTCGGAGACGTACCGGGTGGGGACGAAGGCGCGGAACTGGGGCTTCATGGGGAACTCCACCGGCGGGTACTGCGCGCTGAAGATCGCGCTGCACCACCCGGACCGGTTCGCGGCGGGCGCCGGATTCTCCGCTTACTACAAGGCGGCGGAGGACGTGACGACGGGCGATCTCTTCCACGGCGACGCCGCGGCGCGCAACCGGGCCGATCTGCTGTGGAGCCTGGACCACGCGCCGCAGGGGAAGTCGTCGTTCCTGGTGACCACGTCGAACGAGGGCGAGGGGAACCGCCGGGCGACCCTCGACTTCGTCAAGAAGGTGAAGGCCCCGGCGCGGGTCTCCTCGATCACGCTCGACAGCGGCGGGCACAACTTCAACACCTGGAACCGGGAGATCCCGCCGGGTCTCGTCTGGATGAGCGGGCGGCTCAGCGCGAACTGACCGCGGTCTCCTCGGTCGCTTCGGTCGTCGCCGCGCGCAGCGCCCGGTGGACGCCTGCCGGGGTGAGGACGCCGGCGAACCGGCCGCCGTCGGCGGGGTCGGTGACGGGGAGCCAGCCGGTGTCGTGCTGGAGCAGCGCGGCCAGCGCCTCCCGGAGGGAGGCGCCGAGCGGGAGCGGCTCGGGCGTGGGGCGGGTGCGGCCGGGCTCGTCCTTCGACACCCAGCCCTGCGGCCGGCCGTCGGCGTCGAGGACGACGGACCAGGGCGCGTCGGGCGCGGTGTCGCCGGGGCGCAGGACCGGTGCCTGCTCCAGGGCGGCGGAGTCGACGGGGGTGACGGAGAGCCGCTTGAGGCCGCGGTCGGCGCCGACGAACTCGGCGACGTACGGGGTGGCGGGGGCGCCGAGCACCCGGGCCGGGGTGTCGAACTGCTCGATCGTGCCCTGTCCGTAGACGGCGATCCGGTCGCCGAGGCGGACGGCCTCCTCCAGGTCGTGGGTGACCAGCAGGACGGTCTTGCGGACCTGCGACTGGAGCTTGAGGAACTCGCTCTGCAGGCGCTCTCGGACGACGGGGTCGACCGCGCCGAACGGCTCGTCCATCAGGAGCACGGGCGGGTCGGCGGCGAGTGCGCGGGCCACGCCGACGCGCTGGCGCTGTCCGCCGGAGAGCTGTTCGGGGTAGCGGTCGCCGTACTTCTTCGGGTCGAGGCCGACCAGGTCGAGGAGTTCGGCGGCGCGGGCACGGGCCCGGGCGCGCGGGGCGCCGAGGAGGTGGGGGACGGTCGCGGTGTTGTCGAGGACCGTGCGGTGCGGGAAGAGCCCGACCTGCTGGATGACGTAGCCGATGCGGCGGCGCAGCCGGACCGGGTCGATCGCGGATATGTCCTCGCCGCCGAGGAGGATGCGTCCCTCGGTCGGTTCGATGAGCCGGTTCACCATCTTCATGGTGGTGGTCTTGCCGCAGCCGGACGGGCCGACGAGCGTGACCAGTTCTCCCTCGGCGACTTCGAAGGAGAGGCCGTCGACGGCCGTCGTGCCGTCCGCGTACCGCTTGGTCACCTGCTCGAACCGGATCATGGTTCCCCATTCTGACGTCTGGCGGCCGGGGGTGTGTGAAGGGGGTGTTGCCGCATTGTGGCGGTCCTCGGCGTTTGTCGGTGGCGGGGGTTAGGGTCGCTGGACATACGTTCGGCAGGGCGGGCGACCGGGGGGAGGGCACATGAGCGCGGCGAATTGTCTGGTGACGAACGACTGGATCTGTGGGGAGTATCTGCGCACCCGCAGTGAGGAGTTGGCCGACGCGTTGCTCCAACACGTGGGGATCACGGTCGTGTCCGTCCTGATCGGACTCGCCGTCGCCTTTCCGCTGGCGCTGCTCGTGCGCGCCCGTCCGCGCCTCGCCGGGCCGGTCCTCGGTCTCACGACGCTGCTGTACACGATTCCGTCGCTGGCGATGTTCTCGCTGCTGCTCCCGTTCCTCGGGCTCTCCGCGGCGCTCGTGGTGACCGGACTCGTGCTGTATTCGCTGACGATCCTCGTACGGAACATCCTGGCGGGCCTTGAGGCGGTGCCGGCCGAGACGCGAGAGGCCGCGCGCGGCATGGGGTACGGCTCGGGCCGGATGCTGTGGGAGGTCGAACTGCCCCTCGCGCTTCCGGCCCTGATGGCCGGCGTGCGCATGGCGACGGTCTCCACGATCGCGCTGACCACGGTCGGCTCGATCGTGGGACGCGGCGGGCTCGGCAACCTCATCGAGGACGCGCTGCCGACGTTCTTCAAGGCACAGGTGCTCGCCGCCTCCGTGCTGTGCGTGCTCCTCGCGGTCGCCGCCGACCTGCTGCTGCTCGGCGTGCAGCGGCTGCTCACGCCGTGGACCCGAATACGCGCCACGGCGGGGGGCGAGTGACGTGCAGGTCATGGCGGACGCCTGGAGCTGGCTGGCCACCGGCGCCAACTGGGCCGGCGACGGCGGGGTGTGGCACCGGCTCGGCGAGCATGTGTACGTGAGCGGGCTCGCGCTCCTGCTCGCCTGCGCCGTCGCGCTGCCGCTCGGGCTCGGGCTCGGGCACCTCGGCAAGGGCGGCGCGGTCGCCGTCAACGTCTCCAACGCCGGACGGGCGATCCCGGTCTTCGCGGTGCTCGCCCTGTTCATGGTGTCGCCGCTGCGCAACGCGGGGTACGTCCCGACGGTGATCGCGCTGGTGCTCTTCGCGGTGCCCCCGCTGCTCACCAACGCGTACGTGGGGATGCGGGAGGTGGACCGGGCGGTGGTCGAGGCGGCCAAGGGGATGGGCATGTCGGGCGGGCAGGTCTTCCGCAAGGTCGAACTGCCCCTCGCCCGTCCACTGGTCATGACGGGGCTGCGGTCGGCCGCCGTGCAGGTGGTCGCCACGGCGACCATCGCGGCGATGGTCGGCCAGGGCGGCCTGGGCCGGATCATCACCGCCGGTTTCAACACGTACAACACCCCGCAGGTGGTCGCGGGCGCGCTGCTCGTGGCGCTGCTCGCCCTCCTGGTGGAGGCCGTGCTGGTGGGGGCGGACCGGCTGCTCGGCCGCAGGACGCTGTGACTTCGGAACGACGAATGGAATGGGTGATCTCGTGAGCAGGATCTCGCGCACCGCGGGTGCCGTGCTGGGCGTGGCGGCGCTGACCGCCGGGCTCGCCGCATGCGGCGGCGACAGCCTGGAGAAGAGCAACGCGCCGGCGGCGGGTTCGGGCAAGGGCAAGGGCTCGCTCGTCGTGGGCGCCGCCGCGTTCACCGAGTCCAAGGTGCTCGCCGAGCTGTACGCGCAGGTGCTGAACGACGCCGGATACTCCGCGAGCGTCACCACGGTGAAGAACCGCGAGCTGTACGAACCCTCCTTGGAGAAGGGCGAGATCGACGTCGTACCGGAATACGCGGCGACCATCGCGGAATTCCTCAATGCCAAGGTGAACGGTCCGAAGGCGCCCGAGGAGAAGCCGGTCGCGTCCGGGGACGCGGCGGCCACGGTGGAGGCGCTGAAGAAGCTCGCGGAGCCGCGCGGACTGAAGGTCCTCGCGGTCGGTGAGGCGGTCGACCAGAACGCCTTCGCGGTGTCCAAGGAATTCGCCGAGAAGAACAAGCTGAAGACGCTTTCGGATCTCGGCGCCGCCAAGCTGAAGGTGAGGATCGCGGCGGGCGACGAATGCGAGATACGGCCGTTCTGCGCTCCGGGTCTGAAGAAGACCTACGGGATCGACGTGACCGGGATCGACCCCAAGGGTGTCGGTACGCCGCAGTCCAAGCAGGCGGTCAAGGACGGCGTGGACCAGCTGGTGCTGACCACCACGACGGACGCGACGATCGACAGCTTCGGTCTGGTCTTCCTGACCGACGACAAGAAGCTGCAGAACGCCGACAACGTGCTGCCCGTCGTCAATGCCAAGGACGCCGGATCGCCGGAGATCGCCGCCGCCCTCGACAAGATCACAAAGGTCCTCACGACGGCCGATCTCGCCGAACTGAACCGCAAGGTGGACGCCGAGCGGGCCAAGCCCGAGGACGTCGCGAAGACCTATCTGGAGTCGAAGGGGCTGGTCAAGAAGTAGGGGTCGGGTAAGGGGAGTCGGCCCGGACCGGTGAGGTGCGGGCCCGGCGTCGAGAACGACGGCGAGAAGTGGCCAAGAGATTGCCGGGCCGACACCCCATACGGCGCCTACGCACGGTAAATTTCAGGCCATGCCACGTGGACGCCACCGCCATTCACCTCCTCTGCACAAGCTCCTGCCGCCCTCGGCGGTCGCGGGAGCGTCGGTCGTCTGTGCCGCGGGCGCCTGGCTGCTCGCCGATCCCGTGGCGCTGCGGCTGCTCGTGGCGGCCGCCGCGGCGGCCGCGGTCACCGGTGGCGTCATCATGCGCAGTTGGGACCGGAGCGCCGGCCGGCAGGTCGCCGAGCTGACCCGGGCCCGGACCGCGGACGAGTGGAAGACCGAGGAGCGGATAGCCGAGCTCGAGGCCGATCTCGACGAGTCCCGCGAACTGCGCGCCAAGCTCGACGCGAAGCTGCGCGCCAAGCGGGTCGAGCTCGCCGGGCTGCGCGGTGAGCATGCCGCGCTGCTGCGCCGGTACGCCACGGCCGAGACCGAGCGGGCCAGCGCACTGGAAGGCCGCCGCCAGCTCGCCCTGGAGTCGGCCGCGCCGGCCAAGGAGCTCACGGCCGCCGGGGCCACGCCCACCCCGGCCGCGTACCGCGAGGCCGCCGAGGCCCTGCGCAACCTGGCGCGCAACGCCGCCGCCCAGGAGGCCCGCCGTACGGCCGAGGCCGCCCGCAGCCGCGATCTCGCCGAGCGCGCCCGGGAGACGGAGGAGCCGCAGGGGAAGCATGCGGCGGCCGCCGGCACCGAGCAGCACGCTCGCCCGTCGACCGCCGTGGTGCCCGCCCCCGCCCCCTCCGCCCTGCCCGCCGTCCGGTCCGTCCCGGCCGCGTCCGCGATCGTCCCCTACGCCGCCCGTCGCGCACCGCGCCCCGAGGGGGGCTTCGACTTCTTCGGCATGCAGAAGGCGGCGGCCGCCATCGAGGCCGTGCAGGACGCCGACCTCGCGGACGTGGTGGGCGAGGAGGTCCTGGCGACCGTCGCCCGGCGCACCCCCGAGCAGCGCGCGATCGGCCACGTCATCGACCTGACCGCGCACGACGAGACCGAGCAGATCGACGTCGCCGAGCTGCGCGGAGCCGTCGGATCGTGACGATCCGGGCGCTCGCCCCCGAGGAAGTGGCCGCGCTGAGGGACGAGTTGATCGCCCTGTGCGCGCAGGCCTTCTGCGGCCCGCCCTGGCACGAACCGCCGCGCGGGGCGCTGCGGACGGTGGAACGGCTGCTCGGCATGGCGTCCGGGCCGCAGCCCGGCTTCCGCTGCGTCGCCTCGGTCGACCCGGAGGGCGCCCTGACCGGGTTCGCCGCGGGCTGGCTGGACAACGCCCTGTCCGGCGCCGACGAGGCGTTCGAACTCGCCGAACTCGTCGTCGCCCCCGCCCATCAGGGCCGTGGTCTGGGCCGCGCCCTGCACGACACCCTCCTCGCGCGGGCCCCCTCCCCACGTCTGCTGATGACGCTCGACGTGCCCGAGCTGCGCGAACGCTACGAGCGGTGGGGCTGGAGCGTGGCGGAGCGGCGGCGCCCGGAGAAGGACCCGAAGGACTTCGTGGTCATGCGCAAGAGCGACTGACCGGGCAGCCGCGACCGACTGCCGGCGGCCGCCTACTTGTCGATGTCGCCGACGACGAAGAACAGCGAACCCAGGATCGCGACCATGTCGGCGACCAGCGTCCCCGGCAGCAGCTCGGTCAGCGCCTGGATGTTGTTGAAGGACGCCGAGCGCAGCTTGAGGCGGTACGGGGTCTTCTCGCCCTTGGAGACCAGGTAGTAGCCGTTGATGCCGAGCGGGTTCTCGGTCCAGGCGTACGTGTGGCCCTCCGGCGCCTTGAGCACCTTCGGCAGCCGCTGGTTGATCGGCCCCGGCGGGAGGTCGTCGATCCGGTCGAGGCAGGCGTCGGCGAGGTCCAGGGAGTTGTGGGTCTGCTCCAGGAGGCACTCGAAGCGGGCGAGGCAGTCGCCCTCCTGGCGGGTGACGACCTGCAGCGTGTCCTGGAGCTCCCCGTAGGCCAGGTACGGCTCGTCGCGGCGCAGGTCGAAGTCGACGCCCGAGGCACGGGCGATCGGCCCGGAGACGCCGTACGCGTGCGCCGTCTCCGCCGTGAGGACGCCGACGCCCCGGGTGCGGCCGCGGAAGATCTCGTTGCCGAGGACCAGCTTGTCGTACACGTCCATCCGCGACCGCACGTCGGCGACGGCGGCGCGGGCCCGTCCGAGCCATCCGGCCGGCAGGTCCTCCTTGAGGCCGCCGACCCGGTTGAACATGTAGTGCATCCGGCCGCCGGAGACCTCCTCCATCACGGCCTGGAGCTCCTCGCGCTCCCGGAACGCGTGGAAGACCGGGGTGATACCGCCCAGTTCGAGGGGGTACGACCCCAGGAACATCAGATGGTTGAGCACCCGGTTCAGCTCGGCGAGCAGCGTGCGGGTCCAGACGGCCCGCTCGGGGACCTCCATGCCGAGCATCCGCTCGACGGCCATGACGACACCGAGCTCGTTGGAGAACGCGGACAGCCAGTCGTGGCGGTTGGCCAGCATGATGATCTGCCGGTAGTCGCGTGCCTCGAAGAGCTTCTCGGCGCCGCGGTGCATGTAGCCGATGACCGGCTCGGCGTGCCGGATGACCTCGCCGTCGAGTACGAGACGGAGGCGGAGCACACCATGGGTCGAGGGGTGTTGCGGCCCGATGTTCAGCACCATGTCGGTGCTCTCCGCCGCCCCGCCGATTCCGACCGTCGTCTCCGTCATGGGGCCAGTATCCCTGCCGGGCAACCCGCCGTGGGAACCCGTCCCGCGGGCCGGTCCCATCCCCTGCCCACCGTTGTGGGCGATCGTCCCAGAGGCGTTCCCGCCCCGCCCCACCCTGAGGGGCCGTCCAGCAGTGCGGTCCCCACCGTCGTGGGCAGTCGTCGCGCAGGGCGGGACGGGTGGGCACAACCCATGGGGGTGCCCTGTCAGGCCCGTCCGCCCGGCACCCTCCGCGTGAGCCACAGGAAGTCGCCCAGCCCCCCGCGCGCGGTCAGCTCGGCCGCCTCCCCGGCGGAGGCCAGCGCCCGCACATACGCGCCCGGGTCGCTCGACGCCAGCGAGAGCGGCGGCCGCTCACCCCGGACACCGAGGCGCCGCAACGCCTCCCGTTGCGTGACCACCTCCCCGCCGGCCGAGGCGCACGCGTCCATCGCCACATGCGCCGTGACGTCACAGGACCCGTCCGGCACCGCCGACACCTCCCGCCCCGCCCGGAACCCCGTCAGCGTCCCGAAAGGCGGCCTGGACTCCCGTACGTGCCCGTAGTCCACGGCCACCGCCGTCCCCGCCGCCAGCGCCCCGACCGCCGCCGCCCACGCCTCGTCCCGCGGCCGCCCGATCTCCGCCCGCTCGCCGGGTTCCGCGAGCGGCCACCATCGCTCGAGCCACTCCGCGTCCGGACCCTCGACGACCCGCCCCAGCCGCTCCGCCCCGTCCGCCGCCCGGACCTCGACGTACCGGACCGCCCCCGTCTCGTCGACGGCCGCGACGTCCACGGGCACGTTGTCGAGCCACTCGTTCGCGAAGAGCAGTCCGCGGACCCCCTGCGGCAGCCGGTCCGTCCACTCCACCCGAGGGTCGAGCCCCGCGGGCCGGTCCGCGCGCTCGACTCCGTACGCCCGTACCGACAGCCCCTCCGGTACGGCGGCCAGGACGCCCGTCAGCAGCTCCCCGCGCCCCGCGCCCACGTCCACGAACGCGACCTCGTCCGTCCCCAGCTCCTCCGCCACCCCCGCCAGCAGCCGGGCGACGGCCCCCGCGAAGAGCGGCGAGGCGTGCACCGAGGTGCGGAAGTGACCGGCCGGGCCCTCGGGGCGCAGAAAGAAGCCCCCCGGGCCGTACAGCGCCTGCTCCGTGGCCTGACGCCACCCCTGCCACTGACACGTCTCATCCGTCACAGGGGCCAGTCTCCACCTTGCGGAGTACGGTCCTCACGCCAAGGATCGACCCCACGGTTGACCCCTGCACCTATCCACCTTCCCTACGCTGGGTTACGTGCAGCGCCTCTACGACTTCATCCGCAGACACCCGACGGGCGTCGACAGCTTCTGGGCCGTCGTCCTGCTCGGGCTCTCCGTGCTGTGGGTGGGCACCTCCTACCCGGCGGTCGACCACGCCGCCGCGTACGGCGTGGTCGGCGCGCTGTTCTCCCTCGTCGTCGCGCTGCGCCGCCGCGCGCCCGAGAAGATGTTGCTGCTCGCCGTCGCGCTGGGCCTGGTCCAGCTCGGCTTCGGGCTGCAGCCCTTCTTCGCCGACTTCGCCATGCTGGTGATCATCTACACCGTGGCCGCGCACGACGGACCGCGCTGGGCGTCGCGACTCGCGCTCGTCGGAGGGCTCAGCGCCGCCACGCTCTCCATGCTGAGATGGCCGTCCGAGACCAGCCCCGGCTCCACCCTGGCGCATGTCTTCTTCACGGTGATCATGACCGTGCCGTTCGCCCTCGCCTGGGTGCTCGGGGACTCCCTGCGCACCCGCCGCGCCTACTTCGCGCAGCTTGAGGAGCGCGCCTCCCGCCTGGAGCAGGAGCGCGAGGCACAGGCGAAGGTCGCCGTCGCGGCCGAGCGTGCCCGGATCGCCCGCGAGCTGCACGACGTCGTCGCGCACAACGTCTCGGTGATGGTGGTCCAGGCCGACGGTGCCGCCTACGTCCTGGACGCCTCCCCGGAGACGGCCAAGCAGGCGCTGGAGACGATCTCCTCCACCGGCCGCCAGGCGCTCGCCGAGATGCGCCGGCTGCTCGGCATCCTGCGCACGGGCGAGCACAAGGAGGCGGGGGAGTACGTGCCCCAGCCCGACGTCCAGCAGATCGAGGACCTCGTCGAGCAGGTCCGCGGGGCCGGCCTGACCGTCGACTTCCGGATCGAGGGGACGCCGCGGCCGCTGCCCAGCGGCGTCGAGCTCACCGCGTACCGGATCGTGCAGGAAGCCCTCACCAACACGCGCAAGCACGGCGGCCCGGACGTCGGGGCCAGCGTCCGCCTGGTGTACTTCGACGACGGCCTCGGGCTGCTCGTCGAGGACGACGGCCGCGGCGCGACGCACGAGATGTACGAGGACGGGGGCGCCGACGGCCGGGGCCACGGCCTGATCGGCATGCGGGAGCGGGTCGGCATGGTCGGCGGCACCCTGGACGCGGGACCGCGTCCGGGGGGCGGCTTCCGCATCAGCGCCCTGCTCCCCCTGAAGCCCGCCCACTGACGACACGAAGGAACCCCCACATGTCCATCCGCGTGATGCTCGTCGACGACCAGGTGCTGCTGCGCACCGGCTTCCGCATGGTGCTCGCCGCCCAGCCGGACATGGACGTCGTCGCCGAGGCGGGCGACGGCGTGGAGGCGCTGGAGGTGCTGCGCTCCACGGACGTGGACGTCGTGCTGATGGACGTACGGATGCCCAAGCTCGACGGGGTCGAGACGACCCGGCGGATCTGCTCGGAGCCCGACGCCCCCAAGGTGCTCATCCTGACCACCTTCGACCTGGACGAGTACGCCTTCTCCGGGCTGAAGGCGGGCGCGAGCGGCTTCATGCTGAAGGACGTGCCGCCGAACGAGCTGCTCGGCGCGATCCGCTCCGTGCACAGCGGCGACGCCGTCGTGGCCCCGTCGACCACCCGTCGGCTGCTCGACCGCTTCTCGCCGATGCTGCCGTCGTCGGGGAAGGAGTCGCAGCACAAGGAGCTGGACCGGCTCACCGACCGGGAGCGCGAGGTGATGATGCTGGTCGCGCAGGGCCTGTCGAACGGCGAGATCGCCGCCCGGCTGGTGCTGTCGGAGGCGACGGTGAAGACGCACGTCGGCCGGATCCTGACCAAGCTGGACCTGCGCGACCGCGTGCAGGTGGTGGTCCTCGCCTACGAGACGGGCCTGGTGCGGGCGGGCGGCGGAGCGGTCTGAGCCGCGACGCTGCTGTGGATCAACGGGCCGTTGCGGCACCGGCGCGCCGGGTGCGGGTCGGTCTCGCCCACATCCGCTTCGACTGAGGCAGGGCCTGCCGAGCCGCTAGCGCAGGACGGCTTCGAGGAAGTCGCTGCCCAGGCGGGCGACGACGGTCACGTCCAGCTGGTGCAGGACGTAGCGGCCGCGGCGCTGGGTGGTGAGCAGCCCGGCCTTCTTCAGGACGGCGAGGTGCCGCGAGACCTCCGGGGCCGTGATGCCGTACGCGTCGGCCAGCTCGCTCGTCGTGTACGAGGCGCGGGCGAGGTTGCGGCACATCCGCATCCGCATCGGGTGGGCGACGGCCTCCAGACGGAGCTTGACCGTCTCCACGGGGGCGGTGCCGGCGAGTTCGCGGGTGGAGACGGGGTACTGGATCACCGGCTGCCAGCCGCGTGCGTGCACGGCGATGAGGTGCGGCCGGCCGAAGGCGGTCGGCAGGAAGGTGAGCGCCGAGCCCTGGGTGCTCGTCCGGCCGAGGACCAGCTTGTCGACGGCTATCCGGGAGCCGCGCTCGTCGGACTCCAGGCTCATCGCCGGGGAGACGGCGGCGACGGCCTCGGCGAGGCCCTTGTGGCGCAGCAGTTCGGTCTTGTGCCGGGCGTCGGCGGCGAGCTGGACGCGGACCCGGCGCCAGGTGTCGGCGAAGAACGCGTCGTCGCAGTCCTCCAGGAGCCGGCGGATCCACGCGCGCGTGCCGGTCGGATCGGCGAGCATCCGCTCGACGAACGCGGCCTGGCGCGGGCCGCGCGCGGCGGCCAGGTCGAGGGCGCGGCGGCGGGAGTGGGCGTCGACGAGCGGGGAGGGCAGGCCGTCCGCGTACTGGGTGCTGCAGGAGATCTCCAGCGCGGCCCCGACATAGGTCTCGTCGTCCATCCGGTCGAGGTCGTCGAGCTCCTCGGCGAGCGTCTCGCGCGGCTGGGCGGGCAGCAGGAAGTCGGACCGGGTGGACCGCCACATGAAGTCGGCCTCGTGCAGGCGGTCGGCGAGCTGGGGCTCCAGCCCGGCGGCTGTGGTCGTGGCCCAGCCGTGCAGCCCGGGGTGGTGTCCCGGCTCGGACAGCACGTGCATCGCGGCGCCGAGTTCGGCCAGCGGCGAGGGGCAGAAGGAGATCCGCTGATGCGGCAGTCCGGTGATGTCGATGGTCACGCTCACCCCCCTATGGTGCGGGTCGGGCCGGGCGCCCTGCCGCCCGTTTGACGGCGGCCGTCAATCGGCGCGACCGCGCATCCGGCCCGGCGCATCGTGGAGGGCATGAACGCACTGCACCAGTACCTCCTCGACAGCTACCGGGCCGAGCAGCGCGGCGACCGGATGCCTCCGGTGCCCGGCACGCACGACATCGAGACCCTCCGCGCGCTCCGCGAGGCCCGCCGCTTCGACGCCGTCGTCGCCGGCCGCCCGGCCCGTGGGCGGCTGCGCGCGGCACTCGGCCGGTGGCTGCATCCACGGGCGTGCTGAGCCGGGCCCGTGGGCCCGGCACACGGGGGAGTCACGCCATGCGCGACAGGAACTCCCGTACCGCCTCCCGCACGTCGTCCTGCGTCCAGCCCAGGCCCGGCTCGGTCACCGTCACCTCCGTCAGGGCCACTCCCGGCGGTCCGCCCGCGCCCGGGCCGCGCCACCGGCGGAAGAGGACCGTGTCCGTCTCCTCCGCCAGCGCCACCGCCGCCCCCGTCAGGACCTCGGGGTCGTACGGGAGCCACACCTGGAACTGGTGGGTGTGCGGGGCCTCGGGGTGGATCCGGAACCACGGCACCCCCGCCTCCTCGAAGCCGGCCCGCAGCCCGTCGGCCACCACGCGCGCGTGCGCCACGTACGAGGGCAGCCGCGGGAGTTCCACGGCGAGACCCCGCAGCGCCGACACCGCGGCCGGGAACTGCTGGAAGAGCAGCCCTCCGTACCGGTGCCGCCACACCCGCGCCTCCTCCGTCAAAGACTCGGGGCCTGCCAGCGCCGCCCCCGAAAGACCGCCCAGGGACTTGTAGAACGACACGTACACGCTGTCCGCGAGCCCTGCGATCTCCCGCAGGCCGCGCCCGAAGTGAGGGGCGCACTCCCACAGCCGCGCGCCGTCGACGTGCACCACCGCATCACGTTCGCGCGCCGCGTCCACCACGGCCACGAGCTCCTCCCAGGACGGCAGCACGAACCCCGCGTCCCGCAGCGGCAGCTCCAGCATCAGCGTCCCGAACGGCTCCGGGTGGTCCCGTACCTCCTCGGCCGTCGGCAGCCGCGGCTCGTCCGTGGGATGGACCGTGCGCAGCCCGCTCACCACCCCCAGCGCACCGCCCTCGTGGACCTCCGGATGCGCCAGCGGATGCAGGGCGACCACCGGGCTGCCGGTCCGGCCCGACCAGCAGCGCAGCGCCACCTGCTGGGCCATCGTCCCGGTCGGGAAGAACACCGCCGCCGGGAGACCGAGCTCGTCGGCGACCCGCTGCTCGACCTCCTCCACGAGACTGTCGCCGTAGGTGTCGGGCCGGCCCCCGTCGTCCTCCGTGCCCGCCGCCCAGTCGGCCAGCTCCCGCAGGCGCTCCCCGACCGTGCCGTCGATCGGCGAGTGCCACAGCTTGCGCCCCGCACCGGCCCACACCTTCGCCTGGATCAGCCGCGCTTCCGTTTCGTCCATGGGCCGATCATCACACCACCACCCACACCCTGTGCACAGCCACGGGGGAGCGCGAAACGCTGGCGTAGCATGACCAGAAATCGTCCGGTACCCCCCGCGGACTGGAACGGAAGGCCGTTGCCGCGTGAACCAACCAGCAGAACCCCGAGCGGAAGACCGACCCGCGCGACTCGCCGTCGGAGTCGTCGGAGCCGGCCGGGTGGGACCCGCCCTCGCCGCCGCTCTCCAGCTCGCGGGACACCGCCCCGTCGCGGTCTCCGCGGTCTCCGACGCATCCGTGCGCCGCGCCGCGACCCTGCTCCCCGACGTGCCGATCATGGCGCCCGCGCAGGTGCTCGCCCGCGCCGATCTGGTGCTCCTGACCGTCCCCGACGACGCCCTGCCCGGCCTGGTCGAGGGCCTGGCGGAGACCGGGGCCGTACGGTCCGGGCAGCTGCTCGTGCACACCTCCGGGCGGTACGGCGTTCAGGTCCTGGACCCCGCACGGCGGGCCGGCGCGCTGCCGCTGGCCCTCCACCCCGCCATGACCTTCACCGGGACCTCCGTCGACGTGCAGCGGCTGGCCGGCTGCTCCTTCGGGGTGACCGCGCCCGCAGAGCTGCGGCTCGCCGCCGAGGCCCTGGTCATCGAGATGGGCGGTGAGCCCGAGTGGATCGAGGAGGCGGCCCGCCCGCTGTACCACGCGGCCCTCGCCCTCGGCGCGAACCACCTGGTCACGCTGGTCGCCCAGTCGATGGAGCTGCTCCGCACGGCCGGGGTCGCCGCCCCGGACCGGATGCTCGGCCCCCTGCTGGGAGCCGCCCTGGACAACGCCCTGCGCTCGGGCGACGCGGCACTCACCGGCCCCGTCGCGCGCGGTGACGCCGGCACGGTCGCCGCGCACGTCGCCGAGCTGCGCAAGCATGCGCCCGGTACCGTCGCCGGCTATCTGGCGATGGCCCGTACGACCGCGGACCGGGCGCTCGCGCACGGCCTGCTCAAGCCCGAGCTGGCCGAGGATCTGCTGGGTGTGCTCGCAGAGGGGGAGACCCGATGAGCTCCACGTCGTCCACGTCCTCGACGACGTTCGCACTGGTCCGTACGGCGGACGAACTGCACACGCTGGCGGCCCGCCGCGCGTCCGCCGCGCGGGCCTCCGCCCCCTCCGCCGCACGCGCCGAGACGGCCGAAAACAGTCGCACCGCCGTTGTCATGACCATGGGCGCCCTCCACGAGGGACACGCCACGCTCGTGCGTACCGCCCGCGAGTACGTCGGACCCGACGGGTTCGTGGTCGTCACCGTCTTCGTCAACCCGCTCCAGTTCGGCGCGGGTGAGGACCTCGACCGCTACCCCCGCACCCTGGAGGCCGACCTCACGACCGCCGAGGCGGCCGGCGCCGACACGGTCTTCGCCCCTGCCGTAGACGAGGTCTACCCCGGCGGTGAGCCCCAGGTCCGGATCAGCGCGGGACCCATGGGCGAGCGCCTCGAAGGCGCCTCCCGGCCCGGCCACTTCGACGGGATGCTCACCGTCGTCGCCAAGCTGCTCCACCTCACCCGCCCCGACCTGGCCCTGTTCGGCCAGAAGGACGCGCAGCAGCTGGCCCTGATCCGCCGGATGGCCCGCGACCTGAACTTCCCGGTCGAGATCGTCGGTGTGCCGACCGTCCGCGAGGCCGACGGCCTCGCGCTGTCCAGCCGTAACCGCTATCTCTCCGACGGAGAGCGCCGCACCGCCCTCGCCCTCTCCCGGGCCCTGTTCGCCGCGAGCGACCGGCTCTCCGCGCAGCACGCGCTGCGCGCGCGTGCCGACTCGCTGCCCGGCGCGCAGAACAGGGCCGAGACCCGCGCCGAGGCGCTCTCCCGGCTCGGCGAGGCCCGTGCCGCGGCCGACGCCCACGCGGTGGCCCAGGCGACCGAGGGCAACGGAGCCGAGGCCGTACGGGCCGCGGCCCGCGGCGTCCTCGACGAGGCGGCGAAGGCCGAGCCGCCGCTCACCCTGGACTACCTGGCCCTGGTCGACCCGGCCGACTTCACCGAGGTCGCCGACGACCACGAGGGCGAGGCGATCCTCGCCGTCGCCGCGCGCGTGGGCAGGACGCGGCTGATCGACAACATCCCGCTGACGTTCGGAGCCACCAAGTGACCGGAATACGGCTGCAAGCGCCCGCGCCGGGCTGGTCCATCGACGCCGATGTCGTCGTGGTCGGCTCCGGTGTCGCGGGACTGACCGCGGCCCTGCGCTGCACCGCCGCCGGACTGCGCACGGTCGTCGTCACCAAGGCCCGTATGGACGACGGGTCCACCCGCTGGGCGCAGGGAGGCATCGCCGCCGCGCTCGGCGACGGCGACACCCCCGAGCAGCACCTCGACGACACCCTGGTGGCCGGCGCCGGGCTCTGTGACGCCCAGGCCGTACGGCTCCTCGTCACCGAGGGCCCTGACGCCGTCCGGCGGCTGATCGCCACCGGCGCCGACTTCGACAAGACCGCCGACGGCGAGATCGCCCTGACCCGCGAGGGCGGCCACCACCGCCGCCGGATCGCGCACGCCGGCGGCGACGCCACCGGCCTGGAGATCTCCCGCGCCCTCGTCGAGGCGATACGGGACCGGGGCCTGCGCACCATCGAGCACGCCCTGGTCCTGGACCTCCTCACCGACGACGAGGGCCGCACGGCGGGCGTCACCCTGCACGTCATGGGCGAGGGCCAGCACGACGGCGTCGGCGCCGTCCACGCCCCCGCCGTGGTCCTCGCCACCGGCGGCATGGGCCAGGTCTTCTCGGCCACCACCAACCCGGCCGTCTCCACCGGCGACGGCGTCGCGCTCGCCCTGCGCGCCGGCGCCGAGGTCTCCGACCTGGAGTTCGTCCAGTTCCACCCCACGGTGCTCTTCCTCGGCGCCGACTCCGAGGGCCAGCAGCCGCTGGTCTCCGAGGCGGTACGGGGCGAGGGCGCCCATCTCGTCGACGCCGACGGGGTCCGCTTCATGCTCGGGCAGCACGAGCTGGCCGAGCTCGCACCCCGCGACATCGTCGCCAAGGCGATCATGCGCCGGATGCAGGAGCAGGGCGCCGAGCACATGTACCTGGACGCCCGCCACTTCGGCGCCGAGATGTGGGAGAACCGGTTCCCCACCATCCTGGCCGCCTGCCGGGCCCACGGCATCGACCCGGTCACCGAGCCGATCCCGGTCGCCCCGGCGGCCCACTACGCCTCCGGCGGCGTCCGCACCGACCTGACCGGCCGGACCACCGTCCCGGGCCTCTACGCGTGCGGTGAGGTGGCCTGCACGGGCGTCCACGGCGCCAACCGGCTCGCCTCGAACTCGCTCCTGGAGGGCCTGGTCTTCGCCGAGCGCATCGCCGAGGACATCGCCACGCTCGGCCCGCACCGCGAGGGCCTGCCGGTCGTGTCCACCACCGCGTCCGTGCTGCCGCTGCTCGCCCCGGAGACCCGGACCCGCGTCCAGCGGGCCATGAGCGCGAACGCCGGAGTGCTGCGGTCCGCCGCGAGCCTCGCGGACGCCGCCGACGCCCTGGAGGCGCTGAGCCTCTCGGCGGCCGAGGACCACCCGGGCAAGGCGGCCGAGCCGGGCGTCGAGTCCTGGGAGACGACGAACCTCCTGTGCGTCGCCCGGGTGCTCGTCGCCGCCGCCCGGGAGCGCGAGGAGACCCGCGGCTGCCACTGGCGCGAGGACCACCCCGAGCGCGACGAGGACTGGCAGCGCCATCTGATCGTGCGCCTCACCTCGGACCGGCGGCTCGTGGTCCGCCGCACCGCCACCGCAGACTTTCCCTCCGTAACCCCCGAAGCCCCCAGGGAGCCGCAACCGTGAGCACGCCAGAGGAACGCCGTCCCGAGCCCGTGGACGTACCCCTGATCCAGATCAGCGCCCCCGCCGAGGATGCGGGCGGCTGCGGTGACGGCTGCGGCTGCGCCGAGGGCGACGAGGTGTACGAGTGCGGCCTCGATCCCGCGCTCGCCCAGCTGCTCGCCGACGCCGGGCTCGACCCGGTCCAGGTCGAGGACATCGCCCACCTGGCCATCGAGGAGGACCTCGACGGCGGAGTGGACGTGACGACCGTCGCGACCGTCCCCGAGGACGCGATCGCCACGGCCGACTTCACCGCCCGTGAGGCGGGCGTCGTGGCCGGTCTGCGGGTCGCCGAGGCGGTGCTGTCCATCGTCTGCACGGAGACCTTCGAGGTCGAGCGGCACGTCGAGGACGGCGAGCGCGTCGAGGCCGGCCAGAAGCTGCTCTCGGTCACCACCCGCACCCGTGACCTGCTCACCGGTGAGCGCAGCGCGCTGAACATCCTGTGTCGCCTCTCCGGCATCGCCACCGCCACGCGCGCGTGGGCCGACGTCCTGGAGGGCACCGAGGCCCGGGTCCGCGACACCCGCAAGACCACGCCGGGGCTGCGCGCGCTGGAGAAGTACGCGGTGCGCTGCGGCGGCGGCGTCAACCACCGCATGTCGCTGTCGGACGCGGCGCTGGTCAAGGACAACCACGTGGTCGCCGCAGGCGGTGTGGCGCAGGCGTTCAAGGCCGTACGGGAGCAGTTCCCGGACGTGCCGATCGAGGTCGAGGTCGACACGCTGCACCAGGTCCGTGAGGTCCTCGACGCGGGCGTCGACCTGATCCTGCTCGACAACTTCACGCCCATGGAGACCGAGGAGGCCGTCGCGCTGGTCGCCGGGCGGGCCGTCCTGGAGTCCTCCGGCCGTCTCACGCTCGAGAACGCGGCGGCGTACGCGGCGACCGGCGTGGACTACCTCGCGGTGGGCGGGCTCACGCACTCCTCCCCGATCCTCGACATCGGACTCGACCTGCGCGACGCCTCCGAGGCGGCGGTCTGATGCTCCTCACCATCGACGTCGGCAACACACAGACCGTCCTCGGCCTCTTCGACGGTGAGGAGATCGTCGAGCACTGGCGCATCTCCACGGACCCGCGCCGCACGGCCGACGAGCTGGCGGTCCTGCTCCAGGGCCTGATGGGCATGCACCCGCTGCTGGGGGTGGAGCTCGGTGACGGCATCGGCGGCATCGCGATCTGCTCGACCGTCCCGTCGGTGCTGCACGAGCTGCGCGAGGTGACGCGGCGCTACTACGGCGACGTCCCGGCGGTCCTGGTGGAGCCCGGCATCAAGACGGGCGTCCCGGTCCTGACGGACAACCCCAAGGAGGTCGGCGCGGACCGCATCGTCAACTCGGCGGCGGCGGTCGAGCTGTACGGGGGCCCGGCGATCGTGGTCGACTTCGGCACCGCGACGACGTACGACGCGGTCACGGCGCGCGGCGAGTACGCGGGCGGGGCGATCGCGCCGGGCATCGAGATCTCGGTGGACGCGCTGGGCGTCAAGGGCGCGATGCTCCGCAAGATCGAGCTGGCCCGTCCGCGCAGCGTGATCGGCAAGAACACGGTCGAGGCGATGCAGTCGGGCATCGTCTACGGGTACGCGGGCCAGGTCGACGGCGTGGTGTCCCGCATGAAGCGCGAACTGGTCGGCCCGGACGGCGATCCGTCCGACGTCACGGTGATCGCGACGGGCGGCCTGGCCCCGATGGTCCTCGCCGACTCCAAGGAGATCGACGAGCACGAGCCCTGGCTGACCCTGATCGGCCTCCGCCTCGTCTACGAACGCAACATCTCCCGCATGTAGCCGCCCCCGGCCGGGGCCACCCGCCCCGGCCCGCCGCGTCTCCCTGCCGGCCGGCCCCGCGGTGACCGCAGGGCCCGCTAACGGCCCCGGCCCGCCACCGTCACTGGCCCGCCACCGTCACTGGCCCCGCCCACCGGGCCGCCCCGTGCCGACGGGTCCGCGCCGCCCCCGCCCCGGTTCGCCGCCCGCCCAAGGGCAACGCGCCGGGGGATGATCGGTAAACGAAATTTGTCCGATTAGCGCGTATCGTCACCCCATGCCCACGCCATACGGATCCCGCGGCGGCATGGCGTTCAGTGCGGACGAGCTGCGTGTGCTCCGACGCGCCCTTGCCACCGCCCTCAACCCTGCCCCCCTTCAGGACGAGGACGTCCAGGACTGCCTGCGCCTCGCCGAATCCGTGGACGACGCCGTCCGCGAGGCCGGCCGGCTGCACGCCTTCCTCCTCGCCGACCTGACCCGCTACCGCGAGGCCCTGCCCGGCTCGCTGCCGGGCTATCTGGAGCTCCTCCAGGACGCCCTCGCCGCCGGCTACGACCCCGCCGCCGACGACCTCTCCGCCCTGCGCGCCCTGCGGCCCCACCCCCGGGCCGCCTACCTCCTGGAGCGCTGCCAGGTCCTCGTCGAGCGTTCCGTGCGCGCCCGCCTCGCCCGTGTCTCCCAGGCCGTGGCCACCGCGCCCCGCGCCCGGCTGCTCGCACTCCCCGGCGGGCGCGCCGGCGAGGGGGAGCCCAAGCCGTCCACCCCGAAGCCACCCGCCCCCGTCAAGCGCCCGGCGCCCAAACCCTCCGAGGTGTTCCCGCCGCGCCGACGCCCCGTACCCCCGCCCCCGCCCGAGGAACGCGTCGCCGGATAGCTACTCTGGTCGGCATGGACTACGTATCCGCGCTCCTGCCCCCCGTCGTGATGGCCACGTTCTTCATCTGCCTCGTCGTCACGATCGTGAAGAGCCAGGGCGGGCCCAACAAGGCCAAGGAGGACGCGGCCGTGGACGCCGCCCTCGCCCGCGCCGAGGCCACCCGCCAGGCGGACGGCGGCAGCGCCTCCTAGTCCCACCCGCATCGAGGACGTACGACAGTTTTCATGTCGTACGTCCTTTTTGTTGCGTTTCCTCCGCCAATAACCGGCCATTCCCGGTTCACTTGACTAAGGTGGCAGTTGTGCCCCGCCAATTGGGAGAGCTCGAAGACGCCGTCATGACACGCGTCTGGCAATGGAACCGCCCGGTGACCGTCCGGGAAGTCCTGGAGGATCTCCAGCAGGAACGGTCCATCGCCTACACCACCGTCATGACGGTAATGGACAATCTCCATCAGAAGGGCTGGGTGCGCAGGGAAGTCGACGGCCGCGCCTATCGATATACCGCGGTCTCCACCCGCGCCGCCTACTCGGCCGCACTGATGAACGAAGCCTGGTCCCAGAGCGACAACCCCGCCTCCGCTCTCGTCGCCTTCTTCGGGATGATGTCCAGCGAGCAGCGAGAGGCCCTCAGCGACGCGATCCGCATCGTCGGGCACAACATCCCCGAGGACCCCGCCCCACCGGCGGAGAGCGCCGGCGACCGGACCACCGGCGAGGGCGACGCGGGTACGGCGGACGAGGGGCGATAACGTCCCCCCATGTCGTCGTCCTCCACCGCTTCAAAAGCCGTCACCGTTCGCCGTGCCCGCACCAGTGATGTCGCCGCGGTCCGCCGCCTTGTCGACCCGTACGTCCGTCGCGGCATCCTGCTCGACAAAGCGACGGTGACGCTTTACGAGGACATCCAGGAGTTCTGGGTCGCCGAACGCGACGAGGACGCCGTGGTGGTCGGCTGCGGCGCACTCCATGTGATGTGGGAAGACCTCGCGGAAGTACGTACTCTCGCGGTCGATCCGGAGTTCAAGGGCGGGGGCGTCGGACATCACGTGCTCGACAAGTTGCTGCACACCGCCCGATGGCTCGGGGTGCGCCGGGTATTCTGCCTGACCTTCGAAGTCGACTTCTTCGCGAAGCACGGCTTCGTCGAGATCGGTGAGACTCCGGTCGACGGAGATGTCTACAGCGAGCTCCTGCGTTCCTATGACGAGGGTGTCGCCGAGTTCCTGGGTCTCGAACGAGTGAAGCCGAACACCTTGGGCAACAGCCGGATGCTTCTGCATCTGTGATCGTGCCGAGCGCGCGCGGAACCCTATGTCCGAATCGCGCACGTTTCCCGCGTTGCCGGGCTTCTGAACCTCTGCCAGGGGTTTGTGTTTTTCCGGGAAAAGCGGTTTCCTTTCCGCGTACTGCATTTTCGATGAAAGGAAATCCGGTGGCACAGAAGGTTCAGGTCCTTCTTGTCGATGACCTCGACGGTGTCGAGGCGGACGAGACCGTGACGTTCGCGCTGGACGGCAAGACCTACGAGATCGACCTCACCACCGCCAACGCGGACAAGCTCCGTGGCCTGCTCGAGCCGTACACCAAGAGCGGCCGTCGCACCGGTGGCCGCAGCGCCGGTACGCGTGGCAAGGGCCGCGTGGCCGCCGGTGGCAGCCCGGACACCGCGAAGATCCGCGCGTGGGCCAAGGAGAACGGATACAACGTGAACGACCGCGGCCGTGTCCCCGCGGAGATCAAGGCGGCCTACGAGGACGCGAACCGCTGAGGCGTCAGCTGCTGAGGCGCCGATCCGTGAGGGCGCGCACTCAGCAGCCGCACCCGATGGCACTCCGCGGCCGCGGAGGCCACGAGCCGTGCGAGACAGGGGGCGCCCGCATCGCCCCGCGCGGCGGCCCGCAGCGCGGGCAGCGAGCCGTCCCCGGTCCGGCCGGGCTCGGGGGCCCGCAGCCACACCGCGGCGCCCGGCGCGCCGGAACCGCTCCGTCCTGGGGGAATGGGAGCGGCCATCCGGCCGCCCGCGCCCAGGGCGACGAGATCCAGTGAGATCCCGCCCCATTCGAGCCAGTCGAGCAGCCCCGGCAGCTCCTCCGCGCTCCCCGCGGCCGTCAGCAGCCGCATTCTGCGCCCCATGAGGGCCACCGGTCCGGTGGCGGGGCCCAATCTGCGCAGCACCGCACGGCCGGCCGCCGCGGGCAGCTCCAGCACGTCGAAGCGCACCCCCGTGACCAGCTGCGCCGGAGGGCCGTCCACGACCGCCCAGCCGAGCTCCCGCTCGTACCACCGCGCCAGGCCGCCGTCGATCGGCGAGCGGGGCAGCGGGACGGTGAGGGCCATGCCCGGGGAACTCCCGCGAGCGTCGGTTGGTTACGCCTTCGATGACCCAGCGTCCTTGATCCAGTGCGCAGAGTGTCCATGATGGGGGCGTACGGGTGCATTCGAGAGCGCAAGGATGTTCGCCCGTAGCGGAGGGGACGGGGGTGTGCTGCATGGAGTGTCAGTGCTTACGGGTAAGACATTCCTAGTGAGGAGGGACGACTTGCGGGCTTTGGCGTCTCACGTTCGCCATCGGCGTACAGATGGCGGGGGTAACTGCTTGGCCTGCGGGAACATCGTCTCGCACCATCGGGTTGGAGCATTTGTCGGCTGTTCGGCAGCAGGTCTCCCCGCTTGAGAGGGGGTGATCCGGACGGATGTCGGCAGTTGGAATGAGCGGTCCCCGCTTGCGGGACTAAGCTGCGGAAGGACAGGGAGGGGATCGACCCCTAACTGACTGACCGCTCTGAGGAGCGATTAACGATGTTCGAGAGGTTCACCGACCGCGCGCGGCGGGTTGTCGTCCTGGCTCAGGAAGAAGCCCGGATGCTCAACCACAACTACATCGGCACCGAGCACATCCTCCTGGGCCTTATCCACGAGGGTGAGGGTGTCGCCGCTAAGGCCCTGGAGAGCCTCGGGATTTCGCTCGAGGCGGTCCGCCAGCAGGTTGAGGAGATCATCGGGCAGGGGCAGCAGGCCCCGTCCGGCCACATCCCCTTCACCCCGCGTGCCAAGAAGGTCCTGGAGCTGTCGCTCCGAGAGGCCCTCCAGCTCGGCCACAACTACATCGGCACCGAGCACATCCTGCTCGGCCTGATCCGCGAGGGCGAGGGCGTCGCGGCCCAGGTCCTCGTGAAGCTGGGCGCCGATCTCAACCGGGTGCGGCAGCAGGTCATCCAGCTGCTCTCCGGCTACCAGGGCAAGGAAGCCGCCACGGCCGGCGGTCCTGCCGAGGGCACTCCCTCGACGTCCCTGGTCCTCGACCAGTTCGGCCGCAACCTCACCCAGGCGGCCCGCGAATCCAAGCTCGACCCGGTCATCGGGCGCGAGAAGGAGATCGAGCGGGTCATGCAGGTGCTGTCCCGCCGTACGAAGAACAACCCGGTTCTCATCGGCGAGCCCGGCGTCGGCAAGACCGCCGTCGTCGAGGGCCTGGCGCAGGCCATCGTCAAGGGCGAGGTGCCCGAGACCCTCAAGGACAAGCACCTCTACACCCTGGACCTCGGCGCGCTGGTCGCCGGCTCCCGCTACCGCGGTGACTTCGAGGAGCGCCTGAAGAAGGTCCTCAAGGAGATCCGCACCCGCGGCGACATCATCCTGTTCATCGACGAGCTCCACACCCTGGTGGGTGCGGGTGCCGCCGAGGGCGCGATCGACGCCGCCAGCATCCTCAAGCCGATGCTGGCCCGCGGTGAGCTCCAGACCATCGGTGCGACGACGCTGGACGAGTACCGCAAGTACCTG
This sequence comes from Streptomyces sp. NPDC056527, assembly GCF_042794475.1. Lineage (NCBI taxonomy): Bacteria > Bacillati > Actinomycetota > Actinomycetes > Kitasatosporales > Streptomycetaceae > Streptomyces > Streptomyces sp. NPDC056527. The sequence goes on along the minus strand of NZ_JBHTTQ010000038.1, from coordinate 1,587 downwards.
GAGAAGGACGCGGCCCTCGAGCGCCGCTTCCAGCCCATCCAGGTCGCGGAGCCGTCGCTGCCGCACACGATCGAGATCCTCAAGGGGCTGCGCGACCGGTACGAGGCCCACCACCGGGTCTCCATCACGGACGAGGCCCTCGTCCAGGCCGCGACCCTGGCCGACCGGTACATCTCGGACCGCTTCCTCCCGGACAAGGCGATCGACCTGATCGACGAGGCCGGCTCCCGGATGCGCATCCGCCGGATGACCGCGCCGCCGGACCTCCGCGAGTTCGACGAGAAGATCGCCGGCGTCCGTCGGGACAAGGAGTCCGCGATCGACTCCCAGGACTTCGAGAAGGCGGCGTCTCTCCGCGACAAGGAGAAGCAGCTGCTGGCGGCGAAGACCAAGCGGGAGAAGGAGTGGAAGGCCGGCGACATGGACGTCGTCGCCGAGGTCGACGGCGAGCTGATCGCCGAGGTCCTCGCGACCGCCACCGGCATCCCGGTCTTCAAGCTGACCGAGGAGGAGTCCTCGCGTCTGCTCCGCATGGAGGACGAGCTCCACAAGCGCGTCATCGGCCAGAAGGACGCCGTCATCGGCCTCTCGCGGGCGATCCGTCGTACGCGAGCCGGTCTGAAGGACCCGAAGCGTCCCGGTGGCTCGTTCATCTTCGCCGGCCCGTCCGGTGTCGGTAAGACCGAGCTGTCCAAGGCTCTCGCCGAATTCCTCTTCGGCGACGAGGACGCGATGATCTCCCTCGACATGTCGGAGTTCAGCGAGAAGCACACGGTTTCCCGTCTCTTCGGTTCTCCCCCCGGATACGTGGGCTACGAAGAGGGCGGCCAGCTCACCGAGAAGGTGCGCCGCAAGCCGTTCTCCGTCGTCCTCTTCGACGAGGTCGAGAAGGCCCACCCCGATATCTTCAATTCCCTTCTCCAGATCCTTGAGGACGGTCGCCTGACCGACTCCCAGGGTCGGGTCGTGGACTTCAAGAACACGGTCATCATCATGACGACCAACCTCGGGACCCGGGACATCTCGAAGGGCTTCAACCTGGGCTTCGCGGCCCAGGGCGACACGAAGTCCAACTACGAGCGGATGAAGGCGAAGGTCAGCGACGAGCTGAAGCAGCACTTCCGCCCGGAGTTCCTGAACCGTGTGGACGACATCATCGTCTTCCCGCAGCTCACCCAGGACGACATCCTGCAGATCGTCGACCTGATGATCGGCCGGGTGGACGAGCGTCTGAAGGACCGGGACATGGGCATCGAGCTCTCCCAGTCCGCGAAGGAGCTGCTCGCCAAGAAGGGTTACGACCCGGTCATGGGCGCCCGTCCGCTGCGCCGGACGATCCAGCGCGAGGTCGAGGACTCGCTCTCCGAGAAGATCCTCTTCGGCGAGCTGCGCCCCGGCCACATCGTGGTCGTGGACACCGAGGGCGAGGGTGAGGAGAAGAAGTTCACCTTCCGCGGCGAGGAGAAGTCGGCCCTGCCCGACGTCCCGCCGATCGAGCAGGCGACGGGCGGAGCGGGCCCGAACCTCTCGAAGGACGCGTAAGCGTTCGATCGCGTGACAGGGGCGGCCCCGGACTCGGAAGAGTCC
>NZ_JBHTTQ010000037.1:0-64496 GCF_042794475.1 Streptomyces sp. NPDC056527 | reverse complement strand
CCGGTCGCATCCGGTGGGCGGGGCCCGTTCTCGTACACCTGGCTCAGCTGCCCGCGCCCGCCTCCCGGTGGGCCCGGATGATCTCCGCGTACCGGTGTCCGCTCGCCTTGATCGTGCGGGCCTGGGTCGCGTAGTCGACGTGGACGAGGCCGAAGCGCTTGTCGTAGCCGTAGGCCCACTCGAAGTTGTCCAGCAGGGACCAGGCGTAGTAGCCCGCCAGCGGGGCGCCCTTGCGGACCGCCCGGGCGCAGGCCGCGATGTGCCGCTCCAGATACCCGATCCGGTCGGGGTCGCGCACGGTGCCGTCGGGGCCCACGGTGTCGGGGAACGCGGAGCCGTTCTCGGTGACGTAGAGCCGACGCACCCCGTAGTCGTCGGTCAGTCGCAGCAGGAGCGCCTCGAGGCCCCCGGCGTCGATCTGCCAGTCCATGCCGGTGCGCGGTACGTCGGGCAGACGCACCTCCTTGGCGTACGGGACGGGACCCGCGGGGTCGTCCTCGACGGTCGCCGGGAAGTAGTAGTTGAGGCCGTGCCAGTCGAGGGGGGCGGCGATCGTCTCCAGGTCGCCTGAGCGCTCCGGCAGCTCGACCCCGTACAGCTCGCGCATGTCGGCCGGGAAGCCGCGCCCGTGGACGGGGTCGAGCCACCACCGGTTGGTGTGGCCGTCCATGCGGACGGCCGCCGCGATGTCCTCGGGGCGTGTCGAGGCGGCCTCGACCGTGGAGTGGTTGGTGACGAGGCCGATCCGTGCGCCGGGGGCGGCCGCGCGCAGGGCCTGCGTGGCCAGACCGTGGCCCAGCAGGAGGTGGTAGGAGGCGCGGACGGCGGCCGTCAGATCGGTCAGACCCGGGGCCATCCGGCCCTCCAGGTGGCCGATCCACCCCGAGCAGAGCGGCTCGTTGAGGGTGGCCCAGTGGGTGACGCGGTCACCGAGCCGGGCGGCGACGGCGGAGGCGTAGGCCGCGAGGTGCTCGGCGGTGTCGCGCGAGGTCCAGCCGCCCCGGTCCTGGAGGACCTGGGGAAGGTCCCAGTGGTAGAGGGTCACCGACGGGGCGATCCCGGCGGCGAGCAGCCCGTCGACGAGCCGGTCGTAGAAGTCGAGGCCGGCGGTGTTGACCGGTCCGTCGCCGCCGGGGACGACACGTGGCCAGGCGACCGACAGACGGTACGCGTCGGTGCCGAGCCGCTTCATGAGCGCGATGTCCTCGGGCCACCGGTGGTAGTGGTCGCACGCCATGTCGCCGTGGTCGTCGTTGTCGACCTTGCCGGGGGTGTGGGAGAACGTGTCCCAGATGGAGGGTGACCTGCCGTCCTCCGCGACGGCCCCCTCGATCTGGTAGGCCGATGTGGCCGTGCCCCAGACGAAGTCCCGGGGGAGTGCGGCGAGGTCGCTGGACAGGGAGTCGGACGCTTCGGACACGGAGATCCTCTCAGAACGTGCTGGTGGAAGAGGGGGACTACTTGACCGCTCCGGCGGTGAGTCCGGTGACGAGATATCGCTGGAGGAGGAGGAAGCCGGCCACCACGGGCACGCTCACGACGAGGGAGGCGGCCATGACCTGGTTCCAGTACACGTCGTTCTGGGTCGAGTAGCCCTGGAGGCCCACAGCCAGCGTGCGGGTGGCGTCGTTGGTCATCACCGAGGCGAAGAGGACCTCGGCCCACGCGGTCATGAAGGCGTACACGGCGACGGCGACGATGCCGGGGATCGCCGCGGGCACGATCACCCGGAAGAGCGCGCCGAGCGGCCCGCAGCCGTCGACCTTGGCGGCCTCGTCCAGATCGCGGGGCACCGATTCGAAGTACCCGATGAGCATCCAGATCGAGAACGGCAGGGAGAAGGTGAGGTACGTGAGGATGAGGCCGCCGCGTGAGCCGAACAGCGCGATGCCGGTGGCGTTGCCGATGTTGACGTAGATGAGGAACAACGGCAGCAGGAAGAGGATGCCGGGGAACATCTGGGTCGACAGCACCGTGACCGTGAAGACCCGCTTGCCGCGGAAGGAGTACCGGCTCACCGCGTAGGCCGCGAAGACGGCGATGACGACCGAGCAGACGGTCGCCGAACCGGCCACGATCAGGGAGTTCATGAAGTAGTCCGCGAGCGGGACCGTCTCCCAGATGTCGAAGTACGGGCGGATCGTGAGCCGCGAGGGGATCCACTGGAACTCGCCCGAGACGTCCTGCAGCGGCTTCAGGGAGCTGGAGACCATGACGTACACCGGAAGCAGGACGAATCCGGTGAGGAGGGTCAGGAAGATCCGCCGACTCCACAGGAAGGACCGTGGCGGGGCCATGGGGGAGCGGGTCGGACGGCGCTCGGTGTTCTCAGACATCGCCCGTCTTCCTTCCTCGGGAGGTGGCCAGGAGGTAGACGCCCGTCACGACGAGCAGGAACAGCAGCAGCAGGACGGACATGGCCGCGCCCGTGCCGAAGTTCCAGGTCTGGAACGACGACTGGTAGATGTGGATCGAGATCAGGTCGGCCGCCTCGGGGGCCGACTTGCCGAACAGCACGAACGGCGTGTTGAAGTCGTTGAACGTCCACAGGAACAGCACCAGGACGAGCACCTGGTTGACCGGGCGCAGCGAGGGCAGCGTGATCCGGCGGATCTGCTGCCAGACCCCCGCGCCGTCCAGGGCGGCGGCCTCGTAGATCTCCCGGGGGATGTTCTGCAGGCCGGCCATCATGATGAGGAAGGCGAAGGGCCAGCCCTTCCAGACCGACACGACGAGCAGCGTGATGAAGCTGTTCTCGCCGATCAGCCAGAACGGCGGGCTGTCGGTGAGCCCGAGCTGGTCGTGCAGCACGTGGTTCACCAGACCGTTGTCCCGCTGGAACATGAACGCCCAGGTGATGACGGCGGCGTAGACCGGCAGGGCGTACGGGACGAGGAAGATCGTCCGCAGGATGCCCCGGCCGCGGAACGTCTCCTGGAGGAAGATCGCGGCGGCGGTGCCCAGCAGCCAGCACAGTCCGACGGAGAGCAGTGTGAACAGGCAGGTGGTGAGGAAGGAGCTCAGCAGCGCCCGGCCCACCGGGGCGTCGAAGTCGACGGCGAGGGCGTAGTTGTCGAGGCCGGCCCACGGCGCCGTCCCCCAGTCCCGGATGTAGAACTGGGTGAGCTCCTTGAAGCTCATGACGGTGCCGATGACCATCGGCACCAGATGGACCAGGAGCTCCAGGACGAGCGCGGGGAGCAGCAGCAGGTACGGCAGCGAGATGCGGCGGAGCCGCCCGGGAGGGCGCGGGGCGCGCGCCTTCCCGGGGTCGGGCTTCGAAGCGGTCCGTCCCGCCGGTTCGATGGCGGTGGTCGTCATGTGGGTGTCCGTGCTCACTTCTTGGGCATCTGCTGCTGGGCCTTCTCGAGCTTGGCCCGCACCGACTCGGTGGTCACCTCACGGCCGGCGGCGGCCTCGGCGAAGAGCTCCTTGACGGCGGTGCCGACGACCGTCTCGAACTGCGACTCCTCCGGGACCTGGGGGAGCGCGGTGGCACTGTTTGCGAGCGTGTCGCGCAGGACGGCGAGGGCTGGGGTGTTGAACGCCGGGTCCTGCTGGGCCGAGGAGACCGACGGTATCGATCCGTAGGCCTTGTTGAGGATCTTCTGCTCCTCGTCACCGGTCATGAACTTCACGAACTTCATGGCGCCGTCGATGTTCTTGGTGTTCTTGAAGACGGCCATGTTGATGCCGGCGACCATGGAGTTGGTGGCCTTGCCCTGCCCCGGCGCGCCGGACTGCACGGGAGCGGGCGCGACACCCCACTCGTCCTCCTTCATGCCCTGTGAGGCGAAGGTGGCGGACGCGGTCTGCCAGAGCACCATGGCGGTCTTGTCGTTGGAGAAGTCGCTGAGCGACTGGTTCTGCGCGTACTCGGCGTTGCCCGGGGCGACGATCTTGTGCTCGGCCATCAGGTCGACGTACTGCTTGACCGCGGCCACGGCCCCGTCGGAGGTGAAGTCGGCCTTGCCGTCGGGGGTGAAGAAGTCCGCGCCGTGCTGCTTGCCGAGGACGAAGACCTGATGGATGTTGTTCGAGAGGTTGGAGCCCTCGACGCCGATCGCGGACTTGCCGTTCTTGCTGAGCTTCCTGCCGGTGGCGACCAGCTCGTCCCAGGTGGCCGGCGGCTTGGCGATGCCCGCGTCCGCGAACATCTTCTTGTTGTAGTAGAGGGCGTACGCCATGGAGTACAGCGGGACGGCGGCGGGGTCCTGGCCCTGGACACCGGTGGAGTCGAGGGCCGACGGCACGAAGCGGTCCTTGCCACCGATCTTCTCGAAGTTCTTCGCGTCCCAGGACAGCAGGGCGCCGCTCGACTGCAGGGAGGCGCTCCAGGTGTTGCCGATGTTGAGGACGTCGGGTCCCTGGCCGGAGGTGGTGGCGGTGAGGATGCGGTTGAGCAGGTCGGTCCAGGGGACGACCTCCAGCTTCACCTTGATGCCCGTCTGCTTCTCGAACTTGTCGAGCTCGGGCTGGAGGACCGACTTGTCGACCTCGATACCGGCGCCCTGGTTGGACGCCCAGTAGGTGAGCGTCCTGGGGTTCTCGTTGGACCCGGCACCGGAGGTGCCGCCGCCACAGGCGGCCGCCGAGAGGACGAGGGAGAGCGTGACGGCGCCGATGGCTGCGGCTCGGGTTCTGCGCATGACTCCAGGGGCCTTTCGTGGAGTGGCGGATCGCCCGCGAGGGGGGAACGGCGCATGGTCCCGCGTTCAGTTCCCGAACGACCTCAGGGCTTAATTTAGGATGTGAGTTAAACCTCAAGCGAAGGTCGCGTCAAGAGGCGTGACAGCGGTATGTTGCTTACCAGGACATGACGACGAGGGGGCAGGGTGACAGTGCGCAGCGGCCGTACAGTGCGTGACCTGCGGCGGGAGAACCGCACCGCGGTGTTGCAACGGTTGTATTTCGACGGGCCGTTGAGCCGCTTCTCGCTCGGGCCGGTGACCGGCCTGAGTTCGGGCTCCGTGAGCAACGTGGTGGCCGAACTGGTCACCGAGGGCCTGGTGGAGGAGGCGGGCAGCGTCGACTCCGCCGGCGGCCGCCCCCGCACGCTGCTGCGCATCAGCCCGCACAGCGGCTACATGATCGGGGTGGACGTCGGCGAGACTCGGGTGCGGATCGAGTTGTTCGATCTCGCCCTCACCGAACTCGCGCGTGTAGAACGGCCGTTGGAGACGCAGGGGGAGCGCCGCGTCGACCGCTATGACGTGGCGGTGGTCGTCGGTCATCTCCGAGAAGGCATCACGGAGGTCCTGGAGCGAGCCGGCATCGCGGCGGAGCGCCTGCTCGGCGTCGGGATCGGTGTGCCGGGCATCGTCGCCAGATCCGACGACGAGGGCGCCGTCGTGCACGGGCAGACCATCGGCTGGGACGCCGTGCCGCTGGAGCGGCTGCTGCGCGAGTCCCGGCTGCTTCCGGAGAGTGTCCCCTATTACATCGACAACGGCGCCAAGACGCTCGGCCAGGCGGAGATGTGGTTCGGAGCCGGGCGGGGCGCGCGCAACGCCGTCGTGGTCCTCTTCGGCTCCGGCGTCGGCGCATGCGTGGTCGCCGACGACATGAAGCCCGGCCGAGCCGTGGAGTGGGGCCATCTGACCGTACGGGTGAGGGGCCGCCGCTGCCGCTGCGGAGCCCAGGGCTGTCTGGAGGCGTACGCGGGGGCAGAGGCGCTGCTCCAGCGCTGGGCCGAGGCGGGCGGCCGCCCGCCCGCGGACGCGGACGAGGAGACCGCGCTGACCGCGATGCTCGCCGCGGCCTACCCGGCCCCCGGAGCCGACGGCGACGTACCGGAGGCCGACACCACCGCGCTGGCGGTCCTGGAGGAGACCGCCGAGTACCTCGGCGCAGGCTTCTCCGACCTCATCAACCTCTTCCAGCCCGAGCGCATCCTCGTCGGCGGCTGGGCCGGCCTCCAACTCGGCGCCCGCTTCCTGGACTCCGTACGGGCCTACGCCACCTCCTACGCCCTGTCGTACCCGGCCGCGCACGTCCGCATCGACCTGGGCACCCTCGGCCCGGACGCCGTCACCGTCGGCGCGGCGATCCTGCCGCTGGCCGACTTCTTCGGCCGCGGCGGCCGCCCCACGGAGACGAACCCGGAGGAGCAGCCCCCGGCCTGGCAGACGACCCTCCGGGAACGGGCGGCCCAGTAGGGGCGGGGGCGGCGCGGCTTGCCGACGGGGGGATCCGTCACGTGTGAGCAGGCCGCGCAGGCTGTCCGGCGCGAGGCGGACGGGGCGGAGGCGGCCTCCGCCACGACGTCCGGTCGGGCAGCCCGTCCGGCACCGGACGGATCCGCTATCGGGTCTCGCGCAGCGTGAGAATGTACGCCGCGGTGAGCGCGACGGCACGGTCTTCGTCCTGCGAGAGATCTGCCAGGGCCCGTGACGCCGTGACTCCCGGGATGTCCGCGAGCGCTTGCGTCAGCCGTCGACGCGCGGACGGCTCGACGGTGTCGCGGGCAAGGCAGTCGACGAGCCCGGTGGCGATCCGATCGGCCGACGCGGGATCACTCGACAGCGTGCTGAGCGCATCCGCCGCATCGACGTCATGCGACTCCTCCATGACCATGTCGATCAGCGTCGGGACCGCGTCGGCCACCCCGCGCGCCCCGAGCGCCAGTGCCGCACACCGGCGGACCACGATGTCGGAGTGGGTGAGGGCGTCCCGAAGCAGCGCGGTCGCCTCGCCGTCGGGAATCTCGGCGATGGACTGGACGGCACGCTTGCGCACCTCGGCCACCGGCGAGCCGAGGCCCTCCGCCAGCAGAACCGATCCGCCGTCGCCCGCTTGCGCCAACGCCCATCGGAGGGCTCCGGCGACATTCGGGTCCGTCTCGCTCAGCACCGCCTCGACCAGGGCTTCCACCGGCATCGCAACCCCGTCGACCGAGGACAGGGCCGCGCGCTGACGCTTCCCGGCGCTCTCCGACCCCAAGGCGTGGAGGAGCGCGACGATCTGGAGGACGTCCTCCCAGCCGGCGGGTTCCGCGGCACCGATCCGACGGAGTCGCGTGAGCAGCGCCGTCTCACCGGCGATGCGTTCACGCGTCTGGCGGATGAGGTCGTCGACGAGCTCCGAGGGCTCGAAGCCCGGATCATCCAGTGCGGAGCCGACATCACGCAGCGACATCCCCAAGGACCGCAGGCTCTCGATGTGGAAGATGCGCCGGATGTCCTCGCTGGAGTACTCGCGATAGCCGGCGTCGGTACGACCCGTCGGCCGCACCAGCCCGAGCGACTCGTAATGCCTGAGCATGCGGGCGCTGACCCCGGACCGTCGTGCCACATCACCGATCAACACGGCCTACTGCCCCTCCTGGCCTCTCCCGCCGAGCGCTACGACACGCTTGGCCTCCTCGATCGCGAACTCGAATCCGGCGTCCGGGTCGCGCGACAGCCGTTCCGTGGCGATCGCATGCAGACGCACGCGTGGGTCGAGATCCGTCGTCGCGGCGCGCAGCACCGGCAGGACGACCTCACCGAGCGCGATCAGAGCCCGGCTGAGGCTCAGCTGCGTCTCACGCTCGCCGCGCCCGAGCTGTGTCGCCAGCACCTCGGCCAACTCGGGCTCCTCACCTTCGGGTACGAGTACGGCCGCCGCCCGCCAAGCGCTTCGCGCCACCTCGTCGTCGGCGTCGGACAACAGGGCCCGCGTGATCGCCGGCCACGCCTGCCGATCCCCGATCTTGGACAGTGTGTGCAACGCCTGGCTTCGCGCCTGCGCCCGCTCCGAGCGAAGCTCGGCGAGCAGCAGGGGAACCGTCACCGATGAGGAGTGGCGGGTGAGCGCCCACGTGAGCATCTCGCGTACGTAGAACTCGGGCTCGATCGCGCAGCGCTCGACGAGCTTGTCGACGGACCTCGGGTCGGGGCTCGTACCGACCTCGAGCGCTGCTCTCAGTCGCACCGACGAGCGGCTGTCCTCCAGCCCCTGAACCGCCCGAGCCGTAACCGTGTCCTGTTGTGCCATGGTCATCCGGACCACCTCCTCCGCCCCAGTGAAGACCTTGTCACCGTGTCAAGGTCAAGGAGCCGCCGCGTCACGGGACCATCGGGCGTCCTCCGCGTACGAAGTCCGGTGCTCGTCACCTCACGGGATCACACCGCGACCACGGGCGAGATGCGCTCGACGGCACGGAGATAGTCACGGCCGTCCAGCGGTTCGTCCATGAGGAACCGCATGCCCAGGTCCACGAGTTCGACCGGTCGCTCCACGGGCAGCATGTGGTCGGCGTCGGACACCACCGCGAGGTGGCTGTCGGCGCAGGTGGCGGCGAGGTCCCGGCACCGGTCGGGCGTGGTGAAGCTGTCGTGTTCGCCGGACGCGACCAACACGGGCATGGTCGGTGGCCGGTGCACGTCGAGCCCCTCGTGCCGGAGCAGGCGCTCCGTGTTCGCGATGAACTGCTCCCTGTCGTGGGGGGTCAGGTTCTGCAGCCTCCGGAGGAGGAAGCGCCGGACCCGCGTCCCCGCCACCACGGAGTCGACCGTGTCGAGGTTCATGAGCATGCCGAGCGTCACATCGGCGAACTCCTCGATCCGCTCGGCCTTGAGCAGCTCGACACTCCGACGGATCGACCCTTGAGCCTGGTCCGGGATGTGCGTCATGGTGCCGATCAGCACCAACTTCGCCACGAGACCGGGACGCTTCTGCGCGAGCCGGTAGGCGACGGCACTGCCGTAGGACCCACCGAGGAGATTCACCGAGGTCAGTCCGAGGTCATCGAGCATGTGGCCCAGGGCATCCGCAAGGAAATCGGATCCATAGTGCTCGGGAAGCACGGGACTGGCTCCCCAGCCGGGCAGGTCGACGGTGAGCACATCGGCGAACTCCAAAAGCTCGCGTTCCAGACGTCCCCAACTCTCCTTCGTCTGGAAGGCGCCGCCCACCAGGACCAGCGTCGCGATGCGCGCCGAACGGCCGCGGACGAACCGCGACTCGCATCGGAAGCCGCCCCATTGATGGCGGGCAACGGTCACCTCACCCGGACCCTCGGTCCGGCCGGCGACCCGTACCTCCATCGTGGAACCTGTCCCCAAAGTCATGAAACCCGCCCAAACTTAATGAACTTACGAAGGCATGTGAGATCCGGCATCAGAACTGCCAACGAGCGCCGAGAGTTGTGTGCGGAGAAGCGATCGACGCCTATTGGTGTATAAAACGACGAACATTCAAAGAATTCGCACATTCGCCACTCATCCACCTATTACGGATGGATTGCCGATCTTACCGCCCGCGCCGCGGCCGACTCGCCGCCGTCACCCCGGTATGGCGTCCGGCCCTCGAAGACCTCGCTCGATCCCGAAGGAGATGCCTGCGCGCGGGCCGCCCGGGAGCGTCGTCTTCCGTGGCCGGCGGGCCCGATCAAGATCCCGTCGAGCGGGGAGGCCGGTAGCGTCGAGCCCGTGGATGACGTTGAACCGACAGACGTATCAGAGGACTTCGCGCGCCTGGTCGCCCTGGTCGAGGAGACCGGCGAGCGCGTGAGCGTGACCGAGGGTGGCGAGCCCGCGTGGGTGCTCCTCCCGGCGGCCGAGCTGGCCGGGTTGGAGCACTGGGCACAGCGGGCGTACGGCGCCCTGCCGCTGCCTCCGGATCGGGCGCATGAGCTCCCGCCGGGCCCCGAGGAGCAGGGCCCGTACGTTCGGTACACGCACGCCGACGGGGTGCGTATGACGTTCACAAGGGGCCGGGTGGTCGTAGCCGAGCTGCGTTCCACGAGGGACCTCGCCTGGCTGGAGGAGTGGGCCCGCAACGGGCGCCAGGGGTACATGGACCCGAAGCAGGCGGAGGCGTTCGCGGAGTTCCTCGCCCGGCAGCCCCCGGTCGGGGAGCGGTGAGGCAGGGGTGCCCCGCCGGGCTCACGCGCGAAAAGTGACCTGCCTCACATGCTGTCACAGCCGCTGTTCACGCGGTGTCTTGAGGCCGAACGAAGGAGAGACGAGACATGACCGACCCCGCCACCGACCTGGCGACCGAGACGTTCATCGCGCACCGCAACCTGCTGTTCACCGTCGCCTACGAGATGCTCGGATCGGCGGCCGACGCCGAGGATGTCCTCCAGGAGACCTGGCTGCGGTGGGTCAAGGCAGACCTGGAGCTCGTACGCGACCAGCGTGCGTACCTGGTCCGGATCACGACCCGGCAGGCGCTCAACCGGCTGCGCACCATGCAGAGACGAAGAGAGGCCTACGTCGGCCAGTGGCTGCCCGAGCCACTGCTCACCGCGCCGGACGTGGCCGAGGACATCGAACTCGCCGAGAGCATGTCGATGGCGATGCTGCTCGTCCTGGAGACGCTCTCGCCGACCGAGCGGGCGGTGTTCGTGCTGCGCGAGGTCTTCGACGTCGGCTACGACGAGATCGCCGAGGCCGTCGACAAGACACCCGCCGCCGTCCGTCAGATCGCCCACCGCGCCCGCAAGCACGTCGACGCCCGTCGCCCCCGCGCGACGGCCTCCGCAAGCGTGACCCGGGCGGCCGTGGAGTCGTTCCGGCGCGCGATCGAGAGCGGGAACCCGCAGGAGCTCCTCGACGTACTCGCCCCCGAGATCGTCCTGTTGAGCGACGGAGGCGGCGTCAAGCGGGCCGCTCTCAGGCCCATCGTCGGCGCCGACAAGGTGGTCCGCTTCTACTTGGGCGGCTCCGCCAAGGCCGGAGTCGCGATCGCCTGCGAGCACACCGTGCTCAACGGCAGCCCCGCGCTCGCCGTTCACCTGGACGGCGAACTCGACGGTGTCATGGCCCTCCATGTAGAGGACACCCGCATCACGGGCCTCTACTACGTCCGTAACCCCGAGAAGCTGACCCGCCTCGAATCCGCGACCCCGCTCACCCTGCGATGAGCGGGCTGCCGGCACACCCCCGACGAGAGGACCCCATCATGGCCGGACAGGCGATGACCAAGCCGCGTGGCGTCACCTTCCTGAAGGTCGCGATCGGCCTGCAGACGCTGACCCTCTTCTTCCAGGCGGCCACCGCCGGAATGCTGCTGACCTCCTCCCACGGTGCGCTGCTGCACGACGTCGGATCGCGCGTGATGTACGGCGCGTCCATGCTGTACGTTCTCGCCGCGATCCTCGCGTGGCGGCCGGGCGGCGGTGGGCCCCGCCCCATCCTGTACGCGACCGGCTTCCTCGCCCTCGCCTCGGTACAGGTCGTACTGGGCATCGCGCACATGCCCTCGCTCCATGTCCCGCTGGGCGTGCTGATGTTCGGCCTCAGCACCTTGGCGCTGGGCCGGGTCCTGACCACTCACCTGTGGGGCCGCCCCGGCGTGGCGTCGTAGCCGCGGCGTCGCCCTGGCCGACGGCGGCCAGGGCGGTCGTCCGGCTCGGTACGGCACGCGGCTCAGCCGAAGTCGGGAATCGGGTGATCCGGAGCCAGGGCCGTGGCGATCCGTTGGGCGATCAGGTGGGCGCTGTGGCCTTCCGGGGCGGTGGGGCCGTTCGTGGTCGAGACCGCGATCGCCAGGCGCTCGGACGGAAGGTAGGCCTGGGAGGCGCCGTAGCCGAAGAACAGCGGGTGCTGAGCCACCCAGTCGCCCAGGACGAGCAGGCCCAGACCGTAGTGGGTGGCTTCGGTGTTGGCGAGGCAGACCGTCGCGGGACACGTCTTGGTCGGCCGGCCCAGGCCCACCGTCCCCGGATTCAGCAGCTCCTCGTAGGCGGACGGGGAGAGCAGCTCGCCGGAGCCGATGCCGACCGCCGACCGGGCCAGGTCGCAGATGTCGGTGGTCTGCACGGCACCGGGGGCCGTGGTCCACGAGGGATTCCAGAAGGTGGACTCCTCGTACGTCCCGCGGTCGGCGGTGAAGGCGTGGAGGACGGGTGCCGGGATGTCGGGAGTGAAGCCGTTCCGGGTCTCGCGCAGCCCGAGCGGACCCATGACCTGCCGTTGGAGCAGGACGTCCAGCCGGGTCCCGGTGATCTTCTCCAGGGCGGCGCCGAGGAGTACGAAGTTGGCGTGCGAGTAGCTCCAGTTGGTACCGGGCTCGTACCACCGCGGCTTGCCGGTGGAGACGGCCACCAGCTCCTTGGCCGTCCACTGGCGGAACGGGTCCGCGTAGACGGTGGGCCCGAACTCGGGCGTGGTGACGTAGTCGACGAGACCGGTGGTGGAGGCCGCGAGCATACGCAGGGTGATCCTGTCGGCGTCGCGAAGGTCGGGCAGCCAGCGTTCGACGGTGTCGTCCAGGTCGACCCTGCCCTGGTCGACCAGTCGCAGGAGCGCCGTACCCATGTAGCTGATCGCCACATTGCCGTTCCGGAAGTGCATGGCGGGGTCGGCCGGGACCCCTGTCATCGACTCGCCGAGCGCCGCTGTGATGAGCTCGCGACCGTCGACGGTGACCCGCAGGAGAACGGACTTGAGGTGCATCTCCGTCTTGGCCCGCTCGGCGATCCGTCGGACTTCGAGTGCCGGGCCGCCCGCGGGCGGCCGAGAACTGACACAGGGTCGGCGGTGGCCGCCGTCGCCGGCCGCACCGCTGGCGTTCGGGACGGGGGCCGTGAGGCCGGCGAGGGCGATGAGAGCGGTGACCGCGGCAAGGCGCGGCAGTGACGTCGAGCGGGCGGGTCTCATGCCGGGAGTATCGGCGGGGAGTGCCCGGACGCAGGCCCGTAGGCCGTCGAACCGCACGAAACATCACCCGTCGGGCCTGAGCGGTCCGGTCGGCGCAGCCGGTCGACGACGGCGGGGGCGGGCTGTCGCGGATGACGGATTGCTCGGTGGCGTCGAGCGAACTCGGCGCGCCCAGCCGTGCACTGGAGCAGGCCCGGGGCGGGGCTCGCGGCCGCAGGACCCGCCGGCTCGGGCCGTGGCCACTCGATGTGGTCGCCCGGATCGCGGCGGTTCAGGTCAAGGGAAGCCGCATGATCGTGAGATCGAGCCATCGACCGAACTTGGTGCCGACCTCGGGCACGGTACAGACGTGGTGGAACCCGAACCGTTCGTGCAGCCGGATGGACGCGGTGTTCTCGGACTCGATGTCGGCGATCACCACGTGGTGGCCTGCCGCGCGCGCCGAGCCGATGAGGGCGCCCAGCAGCGCGGTGCCGACGCCGAGTCCGTGCCGCCCTTCGCGGACGTAGACCGAGTCCTCCACCGTGTGGCGGAAGCCGTCGAGATCCCGCCACGGTGCATAGACCGCGAACCCCGCCACCTCGCCCTCCACCTCGGCCGTGAACGCAGATCCGCGCTCCATGTGGGCGTGGAGCCAGGAGGCCGCCTCGGCGGGGGACTGCGGAGTGTGGGTCCACAGGGCCGTCGAATGTTCGATCGCGTGGTTGCGTATCGCCCGGATGGCCTCCGTATCGCCGGAGCGAGCCGGGCGTACCGTCACGACCCCGGTTCTCTCGTATATTGGATTCATGTCCAACATAGTAGACCCACTGGTGGGGCAGATCGCGGACCGCGTCCGCACCGAACGGGAACGCCGCCGGTGGACCCTGGCCCAGCTCGCGGAGGCCTCCGGGGTCTCCCAGGCGATGATCAGCAGGATCGAGCGCGGCGAGAGCAGTCCCACCGCCGTCGTCCTGGGCAAGCTGTCCGCCGCCTTCCAGCTCAGCGTCTCCTCCTTGCTCGCCCTCGCCGAGGGGACACAGGACGACACGGGCGAACCCGCCGGAGTGCGCCGACGGGACGAGGCCGCCGAGTGGCGCGACCCCGCCACCGGATACCGGCGCCGCCAGGTCACCAGCCCCCACTTCCCCGCGGAGATCGCCGAGATCCACCTGCCCCCCGGAGCTCACGTGCCCTACCCGGCCGCGGCCTTCGCCTTCGTACGACAGGTGGTCTGGGTCCTCGACGGCCACCTGACCTTCCACGACGGCGACTCGGTACACGAACTCGACGCGGGTGACACCATCGAACTCGGCGAGCCCACCCCCCGCGTCTTCGCCAACACCACCGACACCGAATGCCGCTACGCCGTCATCCTCACCCGCGGCGCACAGCCCTGATGCGCCCCCTTCCTCCGGGCGGCACGTTCCTCCTGGCCGCCATAGCCGGAACGGCGATCGCGAACAACTACGCCCTCCAGCCCGCGCTCACCACCGTCGCCGCCGACCTGGACGTCCCGCTCTCCGTGATCGGACTCGTGCCGACCGCCGCACTCGCCGGCTGCATGACCGGCTTCGCCCTGCTGCTCCCCCTCGCCGACCACCTCGCCCCCAACCGTCTCGTCGCCGTACAGCTCACCGCCCTCGCCGCCGCCCTCGCCCTCGCCGCGGCGGCACCCGGCGCGGCCGTGCTCCTGGCGGCGTACCTGGTCATCGGCGCCGCCGCGGGCGTCGCGGCCCAGGCCGGCAGCATCGCGGGCCGCCACGCCCCACCCGGGCGCAGCGGGAGGAGCGTCGCGACCGTGGCCGCCGGCATGTCGGCGGGCATCCTGCTCAGCCGCATGGTGGGCGGCACGCTCACCGACCTCCTCGGCTGGCGGCGGATGCTCCTCGTCTTCGCCGCCGTCGCCGTCCTCGGCGCGATCGCCGCCGCCGCGCGTCTGCCCCGGGAGCGCCCTCACTCCCTCCTCGGCTACCGCGCCACCCTCGCCTCGCTTCCCCCGCTCCTGCGCCACCACCCGCAGCTACGCGTCGCGGTGGCCACCGGCGGGCTCTGGTACTTCGCCTTCAACCTCACCTGGGTCGCCCTCGGCCTCGCGCTGGCTCAGCCGCCCCACTCCCTCGCCCCGGCCGCCATCGGTCTGTACAGCCTCGCCGGGCTCCTCGGCTTCGCCGTCCTGCCCCTCACCGGGCGCCTCGTCGACCGCTACGGCTCCCACGCCGTGATCACCACCGCCGTGCTGGCCGCAGCGGCCGGCACCGCCCTGCTGGCCACCGGCCTGAACACCCCGGCCGTCGTGGCGGCCGGACTCGCGCTCTTCGACGCAGGCTGCTTCGCCGCCCAGGCCGCGAACCAGAGCCGCGTCATCGCCCTCGATCCCCGACGCTCCGGCAGCCTCAGCAGCGTCTACCTCGTCCTCTACTTCACGATCGGCGCCATCGGCACCGGCCTCGCCGCCCCCGTGCTCGGCACCTTCGGCTGGCGTGGCACCGTTGCCACCGCCTTCGTCGCGCTGCTCCTCGCCGCCGGCCTCGGTCTGAAGGGGCGGGGGAGAGGAGCGGACGGAGGATCGGGAGCGCCTGAGGCGCGAGCGGCGATGTCAGTGACGCCCCGTAACGTGGTAGCCATCGATCAGCACCACGGGGAGACCGAGGCATGGGCACGCGTGTCGAAAAGAACGGCTACACCGCAGAACTGACGGACGATCTGGAGATCGTCTACCGCAATCCGCAGGGGCGCAGACTGAAGAACTTCCCGGGCCCCATCGCCGGCGCGCCAGGGCTCGATGCGCAGTTCGAGGCACGGAGGCACCTGAGGGAGCAGCGTGAGACGTGCCGCCTGCGGGCTCAAGAGTGGGCGCAGGCCGGGGCGAGCGTGCCGCGCGCACTGGCCGAGGCCGACCCGCTGTGGCAGGAGGCTTTGGAGACCGAGCAGGTCGACCTCGGTGACGAACTCGGGGACGGGGGCCTCTGGGCCCGTACGTACGTCGGCTTCGACGGTCTCACCCTGACGCAACTGCTTCCCGAGCAACTCATTCCGTACCGCGACCGCTTGATGCGCGAGGAGCACTGGGAGCCGGACAGCTGCTTCTCCACCGGCATACCGGACCTCTCCGACGGCGGGCTCCCCTTCCCCGAGCGGATCATCGCCGCCCACCCAGGCATCGAGGAGCTGGCGACCCGGAAGCTCATCAGCCTCCAGGGACGCACGTACCGATGGAGTCTCGTCTACAAGCCAGATGTCGACATTGAACTCCATGGGCTTGAGGAGTCGGCTCCCGCGCTGTTCATCACTCTTCTCGACGAGATGGCCGACCTGGCCCTGCGGTTGGGCGAGCAGGCGACGGCGGCCGCCTGGTTCGGGAGGGCCCGCACCGCCGAGCGCGTGCAGGCGCGCAAGGTCGACAAGGAGTGGCTGCTGGGCCGCTACCTCGCGTATGCCGACGGAGAGGCCCTCTCCGCCACGGTCCTGCGATCCTGGGCCCGCGAGCTTGCCGTCAAGGGCGTGGCGACCGAGGCGGACGTCGCCCGCTTCCGCCTGGTGGCGATCCGCCGGCTCCAGGCGTCGTCCGAGGTGTACCCGCAGCTTGCCGTCGACGTACGCAAGATCGCCAAGGCCGCCGGCCTGGACCCCGAGAGGGAACTGGCCACGCTGCTCGGCGAGATCATCGCGGCGGACGGAGTCTCGCTGCACGACGACAAGTTCTGGACCGACTGCCTCAAGGGCGCGGCCATGGACCTCCTGGGCGACAACGCCCCCGCGGCGATCGATCAGGTGCTGAAGCTGCGTCCGGGCCACTTCGGAGACGTCCCCACGCTGTGGCGCGAGCTGCTGGAGCGCACCGGCGCGCTGGCACGGCTCACCGGTGAGACCGAGGGCCTGCCCGCGGGTGAGGCCGCGGTCTGGTTCTCCGAGTGTGTCCGGAGGAACAGCCGCCACCACGGCCCCTGGCCCGTCATGTACGAGATCGCCGAGGTGATCGCTCCGCGACTGGCGGCCGACGGTGTCCCCGTGACGTTCCGTTACCGGAAGTTCGGCGACCGAGGCGACGCGAAGACGCCCCTCGACCTGATCGACCTCCTGCTGGAGCACGGCGCGCCCGTCGCGGACCCGCCGGAGCTCCTCGGCCCGTCGCAGTTGTACACCCTCCTGCTCGGTCGCAGGCCGAAGCTGGAGCATCTGCAGGCGGACGAGCGCTTCGCCCGTGAGCTGCGGGCGCGGGTGCGCGCCGATCTGGAGATGACCACCAAGGACCTGGCGTCCAACAGCTGGTACCAGCCGCACGAAACGAAGGGCTGGCAGCAGATCCCCGAGCTGTTCGACAACCCGATCGGACACGAGGAGATCCGTGCCTGGTGCGACCGCGAGCGGGCGAAGTTGCGCGCGGGGGTCGACTTCGAGGAGCTGGTCCTGCTGCTCGGCCGTTTCGTCCACGTGGGCGTGGCGGTGGATCTGCTCCTCAAGGACGCGAACGCCGCAGCGGAGTTCGCGGCGGTCGATGTCATGACGCTGTTGATGGCCGAGCTGCCCGACACGGTCTCGCGGGCGCAGGTGGAGGAGGCGCTGGGCAGGCTCCAGCCCTACGGCGTCGAGCGGGAGGGCGTCCGGGGTCCCAATCGCGGACCGATCATGGAAGCGCTGCCGCAACTGGGCGAACCGATGAACAGCCTGGCCGCACGCTCCGTGGTGATGGCCGTCAACTGCCGTGCCGGCCTTGAGCGGCTCGTCCGCCGCCTCACCCCCGACGGGGACGACGCCGAGCCGACCCCCGAGGCGGGGAGGGAAGCGCCCTACATCCAGGTGGCCCGTCAGATGGAGCGGTTCGCGGGGCGGGACACCGCCGTCTGGGACGGCGACCTCGCGCAGCCCAGCACCGGGTTCGACCTTTCACTCCGCCACGACGTGTTCCACCGGGCGCATGCCTTCGCCGCGCCGCTCGCCCTGTGCGCCGTCTCCTCCAGGCCGGGCGGCCGGGCGGGCCAGTCGCTGATGACGTACGCGACCCATCCCGTCGCCGCCGGTGAACCAGGTCGATGGCGGATCGTCCACTGCGAGGCGCCCGAGGACCGAACCGGCGCCTACGCCCCGACCCAGGGGCAGGTCTTCCGGACGGCCACGTCCGTGGCCGTCGTCGTGGTCAGCGGAGGGACCAGGCCCTACCGGATGCTGTGGGAGTACGCCCCCGACGGCTGCTTCGCCGAGGACGGCCCACTGGCAGCCGCAGGAGTGAAGCTCACGCGTGCGCATGTGCTCGAGCCGGTGCGCCCGGCCGACTGGTTCGCGCGCTTCGTCGCGCTGTATCGCGAGCACGGCCCGGCACCGGCCCGTCCCGAGCTCGCCGCGGCTCTCGCCGAGCGGCTGGGCCTCTCGCCGGTGGAGGCCACCGTGTTGCTGATGGCACACATCCCCTGCGCACCACACCAGTTGGAGGATGAGGACGACTACCTCTCCCATCACCCCTCCGCCGACCTGGAGGCATGGAAGATCCGGCGCAGCGAGGCGGACCAGGCTTCCGCCGCCCTGACGTCCGCGCTCGGCTCCCGGTTCTTCACGACGTTCTACGACAAGCTCCTCCCCGACGATCCCGAGCAGCTGTGGACCACGGGACCCGACGTGGACCGCGCCGTCGAGTGGTGGCTGCAGGAGCTGGGCAGCCCTCTGCCCGTCCCCGCCGGACTACTGCCCGTCGCGACCAAGGAGATGCTCCCGCCCAAGGGCGAGGCGGCCCTCACCCCCTCGGAGCACAGGGGCAAGCGCTGGTGGCCCCACCTGCGGCTTCCCGCTCTCCTGGGGCACCTCGCCTCCGGGGCGCACTGTCTCGACCACCACCAGGCGGGCCTGGTGGGCGGACCCCAGCCGCTCGCCCTGCCGAGGATCGCCGCCTGGACCGCCTACCGCACCCCGGCCGGCGATCCGCTGCGCTCCACGGTCGGTGCGGCGATCTCCAGGCTTCGTGAGGACCTGGCCTCGGCTCCCGGCCCGCTCACGCTCTTCTCGCTGCAGAGCAACTACCTGATGGGGGAGCCTCCTTCCACCGAGGCGATCACCGCTCATCCGGGGGTCACGGAGGTCGCCGACTCGACCTACGACATGCGTCATCTCCGTGTGGACCCCGCCGCGCTGCGGGGGCCGGACGATCCGCTGCTGGACACCCTGGACGCCTACCTCGACTCCGTACTGCCCTCCCAGTGGCTGCCCAGCCCCTCCGGGCTGCCCGCCCTCGCCGACCTGAGGCTGCTGCTGAGCGACGACTTCGCCGCGCTCGGGGAACACCTCGCCACCGACGGCGAGCGCACCCCTGGCTGGGAGCAGGACCCGACGCGCTCCGTACCGCACCTCGTCGAGGAGTGCGCCAAGGCCTTCGGTCTGAGCGGAGACGCCGCCGCGCTCTACCTGATGCTGCTCGCCCTGCCTGACCCGACGGACCGCAGCGTCAAGGCGTGGACCGGGTGGAAGCCCGCCCGTTTCAAGGAGGCCGAGGCCGAACTGGGCGCGTCGGGCCGCGTGCTGCGCGCCGTCAGGCCGCGAGCGGGCCGCTCCCTGTTCCTGCCGGGTGCCTGGCAGGAACGGAAGCCGCCGCGCCTCCCGATCGAGGTGTCGAAGCTCGGCCTGCTGCCGCTGGCCAGGGAACACCGGTCGACGTCACACATGGCCGCGGTGCCCTCCGCCCCACTGCCCACACTGTTCACACGGGCGTGGGAGATGCGCCGCCTCCAGGGGTGACCGAACGGGGCAGCGGCGCCCGGGAGCCGGACGCGGGGAACCCCGCCCGGCTCCGGGCGGGGTTCCAGGTGCGCCCGTTGCACAGGCACGGCGTTGCCGCGGCGTTTCACGCTGCGGCGCGTCGAGCAGTCCGACGGGTGTGTGCCGTGGATCGTGGAGAGTTGAGCGATCCCAGGGCGTCAGCGCAGACCGGGCCGTGCTGATCCCCTCACGGCTGCCGTCTCGTCACCGGCGTCCGCGCAACCGACCGAGCAGCCTGCGCGCCTGGGCGCGCTTGCGGGGGTCGGCGGCGGTGCGCCGGGCCGAGGTGATGACCCGCTGCCCCTGCGGGGTGCGGGTCAACTCCTTGATACGCGTGATGATTCCGGGCATGGCTCCTCCTTCGGACCGTACGTGCCGTCCGCCTACCCGCTGGCGTCGCGACGATGCCCGTCGGAACGCGTCCCACCGATCCGGGACGGAGCGGAGGCCGCGGAACGCGAGAAGCTCGCCCCCTGCAGGGGGCGAGCTTCAGCGGTCGGCCGCGTCGGCGTGGCGGCCCGGAGCCGGCCCGTTTGGCCAGGCCCGCAAGGCCAGGCCCGCAAGGCCCTGCCCCGCGCTGCTCGGACGTCAGGTCTTCTGCCTGAATGCCCGCCGCCCGGACCTCAGGCCTTCTGCGTGAATGCCCCGAGGGCCGCCTGCTCCGCCGTGTCGCGGTCCTCGGCGACGAGGCCGATGCGGGTGCGGCGGTCGAGGAGGTCGGACGCGTCGAGCGCGCCCTCATGACGGACGGCCCAGACCAGTTCGGCGCAGGTGACGGGGTGGCCGGGGACGACGGGCTCGGCGAGTTCCGGGTTCTTGAGGCCGAGGTCGTGCACGGCGGTCGCTTCGGTGCCGTAGCGGCGTACGAGGCGGGCGGGGACGTCGAGTCCGGCGAGGGTCTGTGGCCGGGCGGCGCCGACGAGGGGGACGGAGGCGGTACGGCAGGGGCCGGCGGCGAGGGCGCGGGCTGCCACGGCGGCGTCCACGGCGTCCTGGGCCATGCGCCGGTACGTGGTCAGCTTGCCGCCGACGACGGTGACGATGCCGTCGGGCGAGGTGAGGACGGCGTGCTTGCGCGAGATGTCGGCGGTGCGGCCCTCCGCCCCGCTGGTGTCGAGGAGGGGCCGCAGGCCGGCGAAGGCCCCGACCACGTCCGCGCGGTGGAGGGTGACGTCGAGGGCGGAGCCGAGGACGTCGAGGAGGAAGCCGATGTCGGTCTCGGGGACGTCCGGCACGTCGGGGACGTCGCCGTCGACGGGTTCGTCGGTGAGCCCGACGTACACCCGGCCGTCGCCCTGGGGCAGGACGAGGACGAATCGGTTGGTCTCGCCCGGGATCGGGATGTGCAGGCCGGCGGAGAGCCGGCCGAGGTCCACATCGCGCAGGACGAGATGGGTGCCGCGGGAAGGCCGCAGCCGTACGTCGTCGACGAGACCGCCCGCCCACACGCCGGTCGCGTTGACGACGACCCGGGCACGGATGCGCAGCTCCTCGCCGGTCGTCTCGTCGCGGACCCGCGCGCCGTCGCCGGTGAGTTCGAGGGCGCGGGTGCGGGTGAGGATGCGGGCGCCGTGCGCGGCCGCCGTACGGGCGATCGCGGTGACCAGGCGGGCGTCGTCGGTGAGTTGGCCGTCCCAGGAGAGCAGTCCGCCGCGCAGTCCCGTGGTGCGCAGCGCCGGGGCGAGGTGGCGCGTCTCGACGGCGGACAGGGTGCGGGGCGCGGGGAGGGTGGCGCGTGACGTACGTGCGGAGGCGCGCAGCAGGTCGCCGGCGAAGAAACCCGCGCGGGCGAGGGCGGCCTGTCCGCGGCTGACGAGCGGGGTGAGGGGCAGGACGAAGGGCTGGGCGCGGACCAGATGGGGCGCGGTCCGTTCCATCAGGATGCCGCGTTCGACGGCGCTCTCGTGGGCGACGTCGAGCTGTCCGGTGGCGAGGTAGCGCAGGCCGCCGTGGATCAGCTTGGAGCTCCAGCGAGATGTCCCGAAGGCGAGGTCGTGGGCGTCGATCGCGGCGACGGTCAGCCCGCGGGTGGCCGCGTCGAGTGCGGCTCCGGCTCCGGTGGCGCCGAGTCCGACGACCAGGACGTCGACCTCGGTGCCGTCGGCCAGCTCGGCGAGTTCGCGGCTCCGGCGCTCGGCGTCGAGCGAGGAGCTGCCCGGGCGGCTCAGGGGGGTGTTGGGCGTCACGGGGTGAGGGTCCTCTCCAACAGGGTGCGCAGCTCGTCGAGGAAGGCGGCTTCGCTCAGTTCGGGATCGGTCTCGTCGGTCATGGTGCGCAGCGAGAGCGTGAACGACTGCACGACGAGCAACAGGGACCGGGCCTGCAGGTCGACGGGGGCCCGGCGTACCGACCCGTCCTCGTGGCCCGCGCCGAGCGCCGTGACGAGGAGGCGGAGGAAGGCCTCCTGGCTCGCTCCACGGCGGTCGAGGATGTACGGCAGGAGCAGCTCGGGGTCGACGTCGAGGATCTTGTGGAAGAGCGGGTGGGCACGGAACGCGGCGGCGCCCGCGACGAGCCCGTCCACCATCCGCGACCGGACCGGCCTGCTGTCGCTGTCGGGCGGCATGGCGTCGGCGGCGACGGCGATCCACTCACGGGTCATCAGGTCGCCGACGAGGCTGCGGACGTCGGGCCAGCGCCGGTAGAGCGTCATCCGGGACACGCCGGCGCGCCGGGCGACGTCGGTGAGGGTCGTGCGCCGTACGCCGACGGCGAGCACGCAGTCGCGTGCGGCGTCCAGCACGGGATCTGCGTCCGAGTGGTTGTGACGAATGGGCGTCATCTGTCACAGTGTAATGCCAGTACGGGCCGAGCGGCAGCACCGTCCGTGAATCAGACCGAGAGGAACTTCTCGAAGTGGACATGTTGTGGAGCGGCTGGGGCGACCCGGCCAAGGCGGCCCCCCTGCCCGAAGCGGTGACCGGCCTGCTGCGTGACCTGCTCGGCGTCACCCCTCGCGAGAGCGGACCGTCGACCCTCGACGAGATCGAGCTTCCCGCCCCGACGCTGACCGACGAGGCGCGCACCGCGCTGCGATCGGCGCTCGCGGCCGAGGACGCCCTGCGCGACGACGCCGAGAGCCGAGTCCGGCACACCCGCGGCAAGTCCACCCCCGACCTGCTGCGCATCCGTGCCGGCGAGGTCGAGGACATCCCGGCCGCGGTCGTGCTCCCGGCCACCCATGACGAGGTGCTGGCCGTGCTGCGTGCCTGCGCCGCCCACGGCGTCTCCGCCGTCCCGTTCGGCGGCGGTACGTCCGTCGTCGGCGGCCTCGCGCCCGAGACGAAGCGGCCGTTCGTCGCCCTCGACCTGCGCCGCCTCGACCAGCTGCTGGCCGTCGACGAGGTGTCCCGCACCGCCGTGGTGCAGCCCGGACTGCGCGGCCCCCAGGTCGAGGCCCTGCTGAACGAGAAGGGCTGGACCCTCGGCCACTTCCCGCAGTCGTTCGAGTGGGCGACCGTCGGCGGCTTCGCCGCGGCCCGCTCCAGCGGCCAGGCCTCCGCCGGCTACGGCCGCTTCGACGAGATGGTCCTCGCTCTCACCGTCGCCACCCCCGAGGGCACGCTGGAGACCGGACGCGCCCCCCGCTCGGCCGCCGGCCCCGACCTGCGCCAGCTGATCCTCGGCTCCGAAGGCGCCCTCGGAGTCATCACCGCGGTGACCGTACGCATCCGCCCCCTGCCGCGGAAGCGCGTCTACGAAGGCTGGCGCTTCGCCTCCTTCGAGGCCGGGGCCACCGCCCTGCGCCGGCTCGCCCAGGACGGCCCGCGCCCTACCGTGCTGCGACTGTCGGACGAGACCGAGACCTTCATCGGACTCGCGCAGCCGGACGCCATCGGAGCCGCCGACACCCCGCCGAGCTCCGGCTGCATGGCGATCGCCGGCTACGAGGGCACCGAGGAGGAGACGGCGACCCGGCGCGCCGCCGCCCGCGAGATCCTGCTCGCCTGCGGAGGAGAGTACGTCGGCGAGGAGCCGGGTGACCGCTGGGAGCACGGCCGTTACAACGCGCCGTACCTGCGCGACGCCCTGCTCGACGCCGGCGCCTTCGCCGAGACGCTGGAGACCGCCGGGTTCTGGTCGACCCTGCCCCAGCTGTACGCGGCGGTGCGCGACGCGCTGACGGCCACCCTCACCGAAGCCGGCACCCCTCCGCTCGTCATGTGCCACATCTCGCACACGTACGAGAACGGTGCCTCGCTGTACTTCACCGTCGTCTCGGCGCAGGGCGAGGACCCGGTCGCGCACTGGGACCCCGTGAAGCGGGCCGCGAACGACGCGATCCTGGCGGCGGGTGGCACCATCAGCCACCACCACGGCGTGGGCACGGACCACCGCGACTGGTACGCCAGCGAGATCGGACCCCTGGGAGTCCGCATGCTGCAGGCGGTCAAGGCCGAGGTCGATCCGTCCGGTGTGCTCAGCCCCGGCGTCCTCATCCCCGTCCGCTGATCCCGCCCGTCCGCAGCTCCGCTCCTCCCGCCCGTCGATCCCCTTCTCCCGCCCGGAGGCCTGATCCATGCGACAGTTCACCGCCGTCGTCAACCCCACCGCCGGGGGATCCAGCGGTACGGCGGCCCTGCTCCCGCTGGCCCGGTTGCTGCGGGAAGCGGGTGCGCGCCTCGACACCGTGTACAGCCGCAGTCTGGAACACGCGCAGGAACTCGCCCGACGGGCGGGAGAACAAGGGGACGTCGTGCTCGCGGTCGGCGGCGACGGGATGGCCGGCTGCGTCGGTGGCGCGCTCAGCGGCACGGACACGGTGTTCGGCCTTGTCCCCGCGGGCCGTGGCAACGACTTCGCCCGCGCCCTCGAGCTGCCCACCGACGCCCCGGGGCTCGCGCGAGTCCTGCTCGACGGCGTGCCGCGCCCGGTCGACACGATCGAGGTCGAGTCGGAGGTCCACGCGCGGATCTCCGTCCTCGGCAGCGTGTACGCGGGCGTCGACGCGGTCGCCAACCGCCATGCCAACGCCTCGCGGCTGCTGCGGGGCGCGGCGTCGTACTACGCGGGCGGCCTGAGGGCCGTCCTGGCATGGCGGTCGGCCGCGTACCGGATCACGGTCGACGGAGTGCTGCACGAGCGCGACGGCTACACGGTCGTCGCGGCGAACTCCGGCTTCTACGGCTTCGGCCGGAACGTCGCCCCCGGAGCGCGCCTCGACGACGGGCTTCTGGACGTCGTGGTCATCGGAGACGCACCCAAGCGCCACTTCTTCGCGACGATGAACGAGCTGAAGACCGGTGCCCACGTGAACCGTCCCCAGGTGGAGATCCTGCGCGGCAAGGAGATCCGCATCGAGGCGGACCGCCCGCTCCCGTACGGTGCCGACGGCGAGGTCGACGCGACCCTGCCGGTGACGGTGCGGGTGCAACCGGGGGCGCTCAACGTACTGGCCTGACCTCTCCGGGACCCGAAGGCCGCGTACGGCCCACGGCACCGGTTCGCCGTCACGACGATGGGTCGCCCGCCTTCACGGCGGGCGACCCATCGTGGCGTCGGGGGCCGAGCGGCCCTCCCGACGGTGGGAGGCTCTCCTCGGTCCGCCGACGACCCCGAGTCATACCGCCTCAAACCCGCAGGTTAGAGTCGTGGACGGGTCGCGCCGCCGCACCAGGGTGATGCGCAGGGCCGGGCAGGCTGTCGATCACAGAGCCCGCTACGACGTCCCCACCGCTACTGCCCCACACGGCCCTCGGCCGCCTGCCACGGAAACAGCACACATGAGTACCGCCGCCCCTTCGCGTCCCGACCACGCCCACGCAACGCCCGACAGCCCCCGTCCGCCGCGGTTCGGCGGCCGCGCTCCGGCCAGACCCACGCCGGCGGCCGCGTTCCACAGCGTGAGCGCCGCGACAGCGGTCCTCCTGGCACTGGTCGCGATCGGCGCGGTCATCCACGAACCGGTGCTCATACCCCCGCTGGCCGCCAGCGCAGCTCTGGTGCACGCCGCCCCCACGCTGCCCCTCGCCCAACCGCGCAGCGTCATCCTCGGCCACCTTCTCGGCGCCGCCGTGGGTTACGCCGCGCTCGCCGCGGCGGGCAGCAACGCATGGGCCGCCGCCGTCGCCGCGGGCCTCACCCTGGCGCTGACGACATTCGCCCGCACGCCCCACTCCGCCGCCTGCGCCACCGCCGTCGTCATCGTGCTCCAGACACCCGCACCCGCCCGGTTCGTCCCCCTCCTCTTCGGCTCCACGGTCCTTCTCGTGCTGACGGGGTACGCCGGCTCCCGCATCCGCCGCACCTCACCGAGGTACCCCGCGTACTGGTGGTGACCCCACGCCGGCCGGAAGGGCGGCGCGCACCGGAGTCCGATCCC
The DNA here is from genome assembly GCF_042794475.1 of Streptomyces sp. NPDC056527. Taxonomy (NCBI): domain Bacteria; kingdom Bacillati; phylum Actinomycetota; class Actinomycetes; order Kitasatosporales; family Streptomycetaceae; genus Streptomyces; species Streptomyces sp. NPDC056527. The sequence continues at coordinate 38,861 of NZ_JBHTTQ010000037.1, read as the reverse complement.
GGACGGTGTCCCACGGCACCGCTCCACGCCCGTCCCACGTCGCCGGATCCCGGACGGGAAAGCGATTGGGACACCGTTCGGGACGTGCTCGATTCACGGCCCGAGAGTGAGGACCGGACCGAGCTGCTCTGGGCCGTCGGCGACACCGCCGGAGTCGAACGATGGATCGCCGACGTGCTCGAAGCGGAACCCGACGCGGCGCTGCCGCGGCTCGTGGCAGGTGTCCGCCACATCAGCTGGGGGTGGGAGGCCAGGACCGGCGCCCGGGCGCAGCACGTGTCACGCGAGCAGTTCGAGATCTTCCACGACCGGCTGCGTACGGCCGAGAAGCACCTGTACGAGGTGGCCGAGCGCGAACCTCGATGGACGTCGCCCTGGTACGGCCTCCAGACCACCGGCCGAGGTCTCCAGGTCGGCCCGTCCGTCGCGCGGCGCCGCTTCGAGGCGACGGTCCGACGCGACCCGCACCATCTGGGGGCGCATCAGCAGCAGTTGCAGCAGGTCTGCGAGAAGTGGGGCGGCTCGCACGAGGAGATGCATGCCTTCGCCGCGAAGTCCGCGTTCGGCGCGCCCGGCGGCACGCTGCTGGGCCAGCTCGTCGCGATCGCGCACATCGAGGAGTGGCTCTCCCTCGACCAGGGACCGGACGACGCGTACATGCGCCGTCCCGAGGTGACCTCGTCCCTGCGGAAGGCCGCCGACCATTCCTTCCGACACCCGGACTTCGTCCGCCAGGGAGCCTGGCTCAAGGTCCTCAACACCTTCGCCATGGCCTTCTCGCTCGCCGGAGACCGCGCCTCGGCGCGCGAGTGCTTCCAGGCGACCGACGGCCGTGTCACCGAGTTTCCCTGGAACCACCTCGACGGGTCCGACCCCGCCGCGGCCTACCGGAAGCAGCGTTCTTCGGCCGGGCGCTGAGCCCCCACCAGGTGCCGGCGTACGGCAGTTCGTCGCCGACCTGGCCCTCCGCCGCGGTGACATCGACGGCGCCGAGGCGGAGCTCCGCACGTCGCTCAAGGAGGTGGAGGCCTCCGGAAGGCCCTGGCGCGGCTCGCGCCCGCGCGCCCTGCTCGCCCAGATCCTGATGTCCAAGGAGGAGCGGGCGGAGGCGGTGGAGCTGCTGCACCAGGCGATGGAGGAGTACCTGGCCGCGGCCGAGGAGTTCCTGCGTCTCGCGGACATCGTGGCCGCGTGGGAAGACCGCGCGGTCCACACGCTGGTGGCGACGGACGCGGCCACCACGCTGGCGATGGCCGACCGCTGGGACGCGGCGGGAACGGCGTACGAACGCGCCGTCGCGTCGCATGCCGAGGCGCCGAACCCGTCCTTGATCGTGCACATGATGTGCGAGTTCGCACGTCTCACCATGGCGTCCCAGGGGGCCGACGGCGTGGACACGGCGCTGGACCACCTCACGCAGGCCGACGCGATCCGAGGTGCCGTGCCCGAGGGCACCGAGGACTTCGTCCCCTGGTACGAGAGCGGCACCGTGCACTACCGCCGAGCGGTCGTCCTGGCGGAGGCCGAACGCTACCCGGAGGCCCTGACCGAGGCGGAGGCCGCCATCGCCGCCAACGACGAGGGCGGAGAACACGGCGAGGGCTCCCGCGCGGAAGCGGTCCGGATCGCCGCCCTGATCGAGGGGAAGGGCCTCGGCCGGTTCAAGGAGGCCATCGCCCGTCTGACGACGGCAGCGGCGCGCTGCCGCAAGGCGGACCTCCCCGAGGCCGCCCGGCTCGACGCCCTGCGCCAGGACTACCTGACGCGATAGGAGCGAGCACCGACGCCTCGGCCCCCGCGGCAGAAACCGCGGGGGCCGAGGCCGGCCGAGCACCGGCAGGGGTACGCCGACGCCGGACGGGGTGCCGAGCCGCCGCGAAACCTCTCGTCCGGCCCCCTGCTGAACGGCGACCGTCGCCCCGAGACGACGGCCGTCATGCACCGACACCCGGATCACACTCCGGGCACCTTGGCCGGATTCCGAGCCGGCCCGCTGCCGCGCTCAACCGCCGTGCCCGCCGCCGCGTCTCCCTCCCGGGAGGCATCACCGCTCACCCCTCGTCCCCGACCCACCCAGGCCCGGACGTAGATTGATGCCGCCTCCCCGCCCAGGCGGACCCGGCCCATCCGACACAGCACGACGAGGAGCCATGCGTGGCCACCACCGCAGAGTCCGCCCCACCCGCCGCACCGGCCCCGCAGGACCGCCCCACGAACGCCGAGCCCACCGAGCCCGTCACCCCGCCCTGGCGCATGCTCCTCGGATACGTACGGCCGCACCGCTGGACGCTGCTCGGCGGGGCCGTGCTGTCGCTGGTCACCGGAGCCACCGGACTCGCGCTGCCGCTGGTGGCCAAGTACCTCATCGACGCGCTGTCCGACGACCGTCCCATCGCCGGCGCCCTGCTGCTGATGTCGGCGCTGGTCGTCGCCAACGCGGGGATCGGCGCGCTCGGTGGGTACGTGCTGCGGCGCACCGCCGAGTCGGTCGTCCTCGGCGCGCGGCGCGCCCTGGCGTCGTACCTGCTGCGGCTGCGCATCGCCGCCGTCGACCGCAGCGAACCCGGCGACCTGATGGCCCGCGTCACCTCCGACACCACCCTGCTGCGTGAGGTCACCACCGACTCACTGGTGGGTCTCGGAACGGGCGGGCTGACGCTCGTCGCGACACTGGTGATGATGGGCCTGGTCGACCCGGTCCTGCTGGCGGTCACGCTCGGCGTGGTCCTGGGCGCGGGAGCCGTGATCGGCGTGATCGTGCCCCGTATCAACAAGGCCAGCCGCCAGGCGCAGGACGCCGTCGGCGCCATGGGCGCGTCGCTGGAACGCATCCTCGGCGCACTGCGCACCGTCAAGGCGTCCGGCGCCGAGCACCGTGAGGAGCAGGCCGTGCACGCGGCGGCCGAGGAGTCCTGGCGGCAGAGCGTACGGGCCGCCAAGTGGTCGGCGCTGGCCGGGAACACGGCCGGCCTGTCCATGCAGATCGCGTTCATCACCGTTCTCGCGGTCGGCGGCGCCCGGGTCGCCACCGACGCCATCGACGTCGGCACCCTGGTCGCGTTCCTGCTGTACGTCTTCTACCTGATGTCCCCGATCCAGCAGGTCGTCGGCGCCGTCACCCAGTACCAGGCCGGGGCCGCCGCCCTCGCCCGGATCCGCGAGGCGCTGCGGCTGCCGGCCGAACCGCCCGCCGCGCCCGCGCCGCTGCCCGCGCCCGGAGCCGAACCCGCCGCGCTCGCCTTCGAGGACGTCCGGTTCCGGTACGCGGACGATCTCCCGTACATCCACCACGGCGTGACCTTCTCCGTGCCGCCACGCGGCATGACGGCCTTCGTCGGCCCGTCCGGGGCGGGCAAGACGACCGTCTTCTCCCTCATCGAGCGGTTCTACGACCCGGGCGCCGGACGGATCACGTTCGACGGCCGCGACCTGGACGAGTGGGAGATACCCCGACTCCGCTCCGCGATCGGCTACGTCGAGCAGGACGCGCCGGTGCTCTCCGGCACCCTCCGCGACAACCTGCTGCTCGGGAACCCCGACGCCGACGAGGAGGAGCTGCTGCGCGTGCTGGGGACCACCCGGCTCGACGGTCTGGTCGAGCGGCTCCCCAAGGGGCTGGACACACTCGTCGGCCACCGCGGCACCAAGCTCTCGGGAGGCGAGCGACAGCGCGTCGCGATCGCCCGCGCGCTGCTGCGCCGCCCGCGCCTGCTCCTCCTCGACGAGGCCACGAGCCAACTCGACGCGGTCAACGAGGCGGCACTGCGCGACACCGTGGCCGACGTCTCCCGCACCACGACCGTGATGGTGGTCGCCCACCGGCTGTCCACGGTGACCATGGCCGACCGCATCGTCGTCATGGACGCGGGCCGGGTCCGCGCGGTCGGAACCCACCGCGAACTCGTCACCGCGGACCCGCTGTACGCCGAACTCGCGGCCACCCAGTTCCTGGCCACGGCCGAGCACTGACCGGGCGCGCCGTCCCAAGCCGGAGGGGCGCCCCGGGCATCCGTGAGAGGTGCCGGGGCGCCATGGCAACAAGACGGCCCACGAGCCGAACACCGCCGCAGCACCATGCCCGTCCGCCCGGCGACGGGGCCCCGTGTGGTGCGTTTCCCCACGTCGGGGAACCGACGGCGTGCGGGCGGATGTCTGCTCGGTCATGAAGTTTCAGCAGATCGCCCACGGCTGCGCGCAGTTCTGGCGCTTCGGGATCGACCAGGTGAGGGCCGTCGCCTTCGCCGTGGTTCTCGTCGGCGGCATCGGCGCCTCGCGGCTGCTGCCCGCCGATCTGCCGGTCGCACGGTACGACCTGCTTCTGCTCTTCGGCGTAGCGCTGACCGTCCTGGCGCGCAAGGTCGGCTGGGACGGGCCCCGGGACACGGCCGTGATCCTGGGCTGCCATCTCGTGGGGCTGCTCTTCGAGCTGGTCAAGGTACGGATGGGCTCGTGGAGCTATCCGGAGGAAGCCGTGTTCAAGATCTCCGGCGTTCCGCTCTACGGCGGGTTCCTCTACAGCGCCGTCGGCAGCTACTGCTGCCGCGCCTGGAAGATCATGGACCTGTCGCTGTCCGGGTACCGACCGCGGACGATGGCGGTGCTCGCGGCCGCCGTGTACGTGAACTTCTTCACGCACCACTGGTTGCCCGACGTCCGGCTCCTGCTCGCCGTGCTCCTGCTCGCCGCGATGGCGGGCACCTGGGTCCACTTCACGGTGGGCCGCTCCCGCTACCGCCTTCCCCTGGCCCTGGCGTTCGCGCTGATCGGCTTCTTCCTCTGGGTCGCGGAGAACGCGGCGACGTACGTCGGTGCCTGGAGCTATCCCCATCAGCTCGACGGCTGGCAGCCGGTCCCGCTGGACAAGTTCGGCGCGTGGGCACTGCTGATCAGCGTCACGTTCGTCCTGGTCGCTCGTACTCGAGACGACGCGGGTGCGAGCGGCGGGACGCCGCCGGATCGCGCGTCGCGGTCGGGCAAGCTCCGGATGCGGGGGAAGGCAACGCCCGCCGTGCCGCGATTCCGCCGGACCCAGGCCGGCCCGGCCCTCGGTGAGTCCCGTGAGTCCGGTGAGTCCCGTGAGTCCGGTGACAGGGATCAATCCGCGCGCGGCGCACGAAAGTCCACAGAGGCGACGAGGACGTAGTCGAAGTAGATCGGGTCCGTTCGAAAGGATCACCTGGAGGTCGGGGAGGGTGTCCACGCCGTCGTCGTTCAGATCGACCGTGTGGCCTCGTTCCTCAAGGCGTTCCAGCAGCTCATCGCCGGGCGTGCGGAAGACGTCGAGGCCGTCCAGGACGACCGTCACATCCGCGCTCTCGATGCGGAACCGATGCACATGGATATCGGTCAGCACGCCCTTGGTGAAGCCGCATTCCTTCCGGCTTTCGGCGCGGCTCCGTCCACGACATCCGACAGACAGGGGGCGACCGCGCGGCAACAGTCAGGAGTAGGCGATGGGGCATCCGCGTCGGATGGAATGCTGGGCGGCGCGCAGAAACAGGGCGACGTAGAAGGCCGCATCCAGGTCCTTGCTCCACGCTCCCGGCCGGGCGGCGGCCAGCTCCTTTGCCGCTCCGTCCATGAACCACATGGTCAGATCGAGGTTGTCGCACATCTCCGGTGTCTCCGGGGGCAGCTCGATGACCGACGCCAGCCTCTCGGCGATCGCCAACACCTGAGGAGCGCCGGCGACCATCGTCGACGACTCCGTGAAGCTCGTGTCGACGGGGAGCCGGACATCCTCGTCGAGCGACAGCGGCACCAGCACCGTCCAGCCGCAGAGAGTCTCCACCTGTTCGGGTGACAGGTGTGCCTCGCACAACGCGACGAACCCGTCCATGGAGGGGATCAGCTTCTCCTCGAACGCCTGCCCGGACCCACGGACGAACTCGACTTCATCCGGCACGGCCTCGTACGGCGGCAGCCCCCGCCGCCTGAGCTCGTGATTCAGCGCCGAGGAGACCTCCCCCCATCCCTCCTCTTCCTCACCGAACCAATCCTCCGCGCCGACACTGACCAGGTATATGCCCATGCCCCCAACGTACGGCGCACCACTGACACCCCGAACAGCACAAGTCGAGGGGGCCCGTGGCGGTCGAGGGCTCGGTCAGTCGGTCACCGTCCACGTGTGGTCCTCGTTGAAGGTTGCCTGCATCGCGAACGTGCCGTCGAAGGGGATGACTGCTTGCTCGACGATCTCGTCGGGGGCAAGCACATCTCCGGCTCCGACCGAGACCCCGGCCGCCACGACGTACGGGCCGTTCCGCGGGGTGAACTGTGTGGTCTTGCCGGGTTGTGCCTGTACCGCGAAGACGGGGGATCCGGACTGTCCGATGCCGATCGAGACGGTGTCGGCGGGCACAGAGGCCAACTGCCGCACGTAGAGAGAGCCCTGTTGGGGGTTGGGGGTGGCGGTGCCATGGAAGAACTTCGGCCATCCGCTCTGGGCGTCCGTTCCGAGCCGGATCTGGTTCTGAGTCGGACTGAACGGGTCGGCGGCCACTCGCTGTCCTGCCGTGAACGTGCCGCCGACAGCCAGCGGACCGGTCGGCGCCCAGACGAAGCTGTAGCCGAGGTTCCACGAGAAGTTGCCGGTGTTGTGCGCCGCCACGTACTTGGTCAGCCAGGCAAGTGGCTTCAAGCCCGCCGGTCCGACGCCGACATACTCCTGGAACAGAAAGAAGTCCCAACTCTCATCAGAGTCGTTGACGACGGTGAGGCTGTACTGCGTCGCCGCCGCGGCCTGCCCTGCGCCGACGAGGGAGGTTCCAGCGAGGGCTCCGGCGCCTGCGACGCTGCCGGCGAGGAACCGCCGCCGGGACAATTCGGAACCGCGGTGGTGAGATGGCACGCCCGTCTCCTTGACGATCGCCGACGCCCTTGCAGGCGCGCAGTGCGCTGAAGGTGACCATCAGACTGGCTGTCGGAAGGGTGCAGTGAGTGCTGATCGATCTCACTGTCGGCCAGACGGTCTCGCCTCTTCACTCGCCAGTGGATCGATCCACTGGCGAGCGACTTCCCTGCCGCCCGATTGTCACGCTTGCGTCGTGCTCGGTGGAGCCCGACAGCCGGTGAGCGGCCGACCGGATCACCAGGAGCGGTGGGACCGCGGATTCCCGCTCCCTAGAGCTCGGATCCGCCCCATTCCGTGACCGTCACCTCGTCGCCGACGGACACCTTCCCGGGGCGGAGGACGGCGAACTTCGCGCCGAAGGCGATGCCGCCTTCGGCGGCTCGCCGGTAGGTGGCCAGTGTGCGCAGGGGTTCCGGGCCGGCTCGGGTGCCCGACTCCTGGTCGACCAAGGTGACGGCGCAGCGGATCGCCGGCTTGGCGTAGCCCAGTTCGGCCTCACCGATGGAGAGACGGTGGGTGCGGTCCTCGGTGTGGGCGTCGTCCCAGCCGTCGATGACGACGTTCGTGCGGAAGCGGTTCGCGGGGACGGGCGGGGCGCCGCGGGCGGCCAGTCTCCGGTCGAGCAGGTCCAGTGTGGCGCGCGAGACGACATGGAGCGCGCAGCTGTCGGCGTAGCCGGAGGTGCCGGGCGTCCTGCCGTCCGTCACGCGGTGGTGGTCCGGCGGTACGCGTACCAGGCGACTGGGGGTACGGAGCACGTCCGAGAGCCACGAGGCGGCCGGATCGCCCTGGTCGATGCCTTGGTACGGCGCGCCGAACAGGTCCACCGCCCGACGTGCACCAGAGGTGTCGACCTCGATCGTGAGCGGCTCGGTGTCGGGGGCGTGGAGTTCGAGCCGTGTGCCCTCCGGGCCCACGACGGGCTGGATGAGGGCCAGACGGGGATCACGGCGCTGCGTACGGAACACGCCCTGCTCGCTGACGACCATGAAGCTGCGGTCGTGCGCGAGGCCGGCAGGCGTCACCAGAGCTTCCGTGACCGACGTACCGGCGCAGCTCTTAATGGGGAAGTAGGACAGCTCGACGACGCGGGCCATGGGGTGACTCCCGCGTCAGCCGGTGACGAGGGCGACGGTGAAGCCGTCGCATCCCCTGGCGCCGACGGTCCGGACCGTGGATGCGGTCAGCCGTTGGGCGGTGATGTTTTCGGTGGAGCGGCGCACGCCCTGAATCCGGGGATCGGTACCGGTCGCGTCGCTCTCTGCGGCAGCGGCGAGCCATGGATCGGCCCCCTCCACTCGGAGGCCGTTGAAGTAGTCGTCTACCGCGGTCCACGTGGACAGGGACACAGTGGGTTTCCTTCCGATACTCACTAAGTTCCGAGAGGGAACCTACTATGCCGCTTCGGTCGTCTGCCAACGGATTTCTGGAGGGTACGGAGGCCTGGACGGCGCGTTACCGACGATGTTTGCCCTGATCGCGCGGGCCCCGGCGGTCGTAGGGGGCTCTTGGTGCGCGTCCGGCGGCGGCGCACTGCCTCCACGTACGGACACACGCAGACCAGGGCAGGAAACTGCCGCTCTCCCGAGCAGTGCGGGTACCCCGATCCGGCGAAGGCGCGATGGTTCACCTTGGCTCTTATCGTGGAAATCACGGGACAGGACCGAACGCAGAGGCAGGCCGACCATGGCGGAGGCGGAAATCGACCACGGGGCGGTGTTCCAGGCGCTGCCCGCCATGGTCGCGCTACTGACTCCCGAGCTGGTGTACGTGGACGTGAACGAGGAGTTCGTCCGTATGTCAGGACGCTCGCGCGAGCAGCTGCTGGGCCGGTACCTGTTCGACGTCTTCCCCGACAACCCGGATGACCCCGCCGCCACCGGCGCGCGGAACCTGCACGCGTCACTCCAACGGGTGCTGAACACCGGCGAGCGGGACACGATGGCGCTGCAACGTTACGACGTGGAGTCCCTCGAACGGCCGGGGGAGTGGGAAGAGCGGTACTGGAGCCCCGTCAACGCACCGGTGCTCGGGCCGGACGGCCAGGTGGTGCTGCTCCTGCACCGCGTCGAGGAGGTCACCGAGCTCATCAAGGCACGCGGTGTGCGAGGCAGCCGCACCCGGGTGCTGGAAGCGGAGCTGTACACCAGGGCCAAGGAACTGCAGGAGCTCAACGAGCGGCTCCGCGAGGCTCACGCCCGCGAGCGCGAGGTCGCCCTCGCCCTGCAGGACGCGATGCTGCCCGCCCCGGGCCCCACCGGCCACCACCGGGTCGCCGTGCGCTACCGGCCCGCCATCGGAACGCTCAACGTCTGCGGCGACTGGTACGACCTCGTCAACCTGCCCGGCGATCGCATCGCCGTCGCCGTCGGCGACGTCGTCGGCCACGGCCTCCAGGCCGCCTGCGTCATGGGCCTGCTCCGAAGCGCGCTCAGCGCCACTTCCCACGTCGCCGACGGCCCTGCCCAGGCCCTGGAAGTCCTCGGCCTGTACGCGCGCTCCGTCGATGGCGCCGAGAACGCCACCGCCGTCGAGACCTACGTCGACTGGGACACCCACACGGTCACGTACAGCAGCGCCGGACACCCCCCACCCGCCCTTCTCCGTGCCGACGGCACCGTGGAGTTCCTCGACCAGGCCACCGACCCCCCACTCGGCGCCCGCCCAGACCACGTTCCCCGCCCGCAGGCGACCACCACCTTCACCGAAGGCGACACCCTCGTCCTCTACACCGACGGCCTGATCGAACGCCGCCGCGAGGACATCGACGCCGGCCTCGCCCGCCTCGCCGACTCCCTCACCCACCACCGCGGAGCCGACCCCGAGACACTGGCCGAGGCACTCCTTCTCGACCTGCTCCCGGCAGTGGGAGCCACCGACGACACCGCCCTCGTCATCGTCCGTCTCTGACACCCCTCGGGGCCGGTGTCCGTGGCCCCCGTGCCCGTCACCAGGTGCCTGACGTTTATTCGTTGGTGTGCGGCCCGGTGGCTCGCATAGGTTGGCATCGCGACCGCGCCTCCGATGCGCCCGGCTGCGGCTACTTCCTATGACACCCAAGTGACGCCGCCGCCTCCTTTGATCTCGGTGGGCGCGGCCGTCCTGGCCCCGTCGGACCTACGTCGCGGGGCCGTTCATTCTTTTGGATCCGGGGGGATTCACTGCCTCGCTACACCCGACGCGTCTCCAAGATCTGGTCTGAGATGCTCGTGGCTCCGCACGTCTCGGCGGCCGCCAGCACCCCGTCCGAACCGTGGGTCCACCACAGGCCCACCGCACAGGCACTCCACACCTACGCCGGCGGCTCGGCCTTCACCCGGGAGCCCCGCGAGGAGCTCTTCCTGCTGGCGGTTGCCAACTTCGTCTCTCAGCAGACCTTCTACGAGAGCGGTACGGAGCGCGACGACAGGTACACCCGTCTCGTGGGTGAACTCGCGGTCGAGGACCCCGTATGGACGGCCGGCCTGCTGCGTTGGCTCCGAAGCGAGGGCAACCTGCGCACGGCTTCTCTGGTGGGCGCCGCCGCGTACGTACGAGCCCGGCTCGATGCCGGGCCGTCCAACGGCTCTACCAACGGCCCTACCAGCGGCCCGTCCAACCGGTCCGTGATCGACTCGGTGCTCCAGCGCGCGGACGAGCCTGGAGAGTTGCTGGCCCACTGGATCTCGGCGTACGGGCGGAACGTGCCCCAGCCCGTGAAGCGGGGCATCGCCGATGCCGTACGGCGGCTGTACTCGTCCCGGTCCCTGCTGAAGTACGACACCGCGTCCAAGGGCTTCCGCTTCGGTGACGTGCTCAACCTGGTGCACGCTTCCCCCGACCCGGACAAGCCCTGGCAGGGCGAGCTCTTCCGGTACGCCCTCGACCGTCGCCACCACCCGGAGTCGGCTGTTCCGCCTGCCTCCGACTCCCTGTTGACGGCGCACCGAGCACTGATGGAGGTGCCGGTGGACGAGCGGCGGGCAGTGGTGACCCGGCCGGACGGCACAGAGCGGCTGGCCGCCGCGGGGATGACGTGGGAGGCGCTGGCGGGCTGGCTGCACGGGCCGATGGACGCGGCGGTCTGGGAGGCCGTGATCCCCACGATGGCGCCCATGGCACTACTGCGGAACCTTCGGAACTTCGACGAGGCAGGGGTCTCGGACGAAGCCGCGGCCAAGGTCGCCGTACGGCTCTCGGGCGCCGCCGAGGTCGCCCGTTCCCGGCAGTTCCCCATGCGGTACCTGGCCGCCCATCGTCACGCGCCGTCGCAGCGCTGGGCGGCCGCTCTGGAACAAGCCCTGAGCCAATCCCTGGCCAACGTGCCGCCCCTGCCCGGCCGGACGCTGGTCCTGGTGGACCGGTCCGACTCCATGTTCTGGGACACCGTCTCCGAGCGGTCCAAGCTGACCCGTGCGGACGCGGCGGCGGTGTTCGGCAGCGCGCTGGCGATGCGCGCCGAGCAGGCGGACCTGGTGGAGTTCGGCTGGACCAGCGCAGAGGTGCCGTTCGAGCGGGGCGAACCGGTTCTCGAAGTGCTGAAACGCTTCCGCAGTCTCGGAGGCACCTACACGACGAAGGCTGTGCGAACCCACTATCGAGAGCACGACCGCGTTCTGATCGTCACCGACGAGCAGAACGCGCCATACGGACCCGGCGGGCCGGCCGAACCGGTTCCGGCCGAGGTCCCGGTCTACACATGGAACTTGGCGGGATACCAGCCCGCCCACGCTCCCGCGGGCCTCCACCGCCACACCTTCGGCGGCCTCACGGACGCCGCCTTCCGGATGATCGGCCTCATCGAGGCGGGCCGCCAGGCCGCCTGGCCGTGGACCGATGACCCGGCCTAGACCTTGGCTTCCTACTGGCACTGTCCGGCCGTTGCGCCCGGAGCGCCCCGGGGGCGGCGCGGCGAGGCTACGGCTGGTCGGCGACGCGTCCTAGCGCGCGCAGGACCTGCCACCAGGGGTCTGTGCTGTCCGCTCCGGTGACACGGGTGTAGCCGGGGCCGAAGACACACTCCAGCAGGAACGAATTCATGTCGTCGCCCCACTGCTCGAAGTCGGTGCTGTGCGACCACATGACGCCACGGTCCGGGAAGCCCCAGATCGTTCCGTCGTCGCGGCGCATGAACAGCGGGTCGTCGCTGACCACGCCGATGCAGAACCAGTCCCGCTCCCCGAGCGGGACCGGCGCGTCCGGCAGGGTGCCGGCGTAGAACTGCGACTTCGGCGCCGCCTTGCCACTGAACAGAGCGACGACCCCGAAGACGGCGCCGTCGGCGTCCCTGAGGAAGTCCTGGTAGGGCGCGGGAATGGAGGGGGAGGGCGTCTCGCCATCGAGGCCCTGGGGGACTTGGTTCATCATCTCCCACTCCCTCTCCTGAGGGAGAAGGCCGCGGGCGGCGGCGATCAGGCTCCGTACTTCTTTGCTGGTCACTGTGGTGGTCCCTCGAACTCGATTCCCAGGGGATGGTAATCGGGCAGTGCCCCCAGGGCCGCCGCCTCGGACGGTCCGCTGGTGCGACGGTGGGACACTGAGATCGCTGCTGGTAGTCGCGGGGTGACGTGTTGTCAGTGGTGCGTGCTTGTATGGCCCCGTTGCGCAGGGAGGCGCACGACGACCAACGAGGGGGATGTTGCTGTGCCGTTCATCAGGGCGTACAGGAGGGCGGACGGGACTGAGGTCCGGGCGCACTCGCGATTGCCGGCGGGTGCTCGGAAGCAGACCGCGATCGCGTTCGGCATCGTGGCGGTGGTGGTCATCTTCGGGAACTCGGGTACTGGAGCCACCGAATCGCACGGGGACCGGTTACCGGGTTCGCGGCAGTCGCCGGTGACGTACCCGATCACGTGGCCGGGCGGGGACAAGCCCGCGCCCCGGTCGACATCGGCCGTGAAGTACCCGATCCGGTGGCCTGGGTGGAACGAGTCGCCCCCGCGGCCGACGCCGACAGTCTCGTACCCGATCAAGTGGGAGCGGAACGGGGCCGGCCGGTGACCCGGCGGCCTCCCGTGCGGCGGCGGAGCGGCCGCCGACGGACCAGGAAGGGATCCGGGGGCGAGCAGCTCGTCCTCATCGCAGGCGGCGTGCTGGTGGTGTGGCTCCTGGGGGTGGGGGTGCTGCGCTTCCTGGCCACGCATCCTGTGGTCCTCGTGCTTCTGATCCTGCTGGTCGGCGGCGCGGTGGCGGTCTGGGTGGTTCAACGCCAGAAGGCGGCGCAGTGGGAGCGGGTGCGATTGCAAGGTCTGCGCTACGCGCTCTCGCAGCTCGACTCCCTGCATCACAGGGACTTCGAGCACGTGGTCCGGGACCTGATGCGCCGCGACGGGTGCGCGGATGCGGTGCAGGTCGGCGGGGCCGGTGACAACGGGGCGGATGTGAAGGCCACCGATCCTTTCGGGCGCCGCTGGGTCATCCAGTGCAAGCACCGCCGGGCGGGACTGGCAGGCTCTGCCGTGGGCACCCCTGAACTGCAGGTCCTCAACGGCACCGGGCGCCCCGTGCACAAGGGTGACGTGGTCGTACTGGTCACGAACGGAAGGTTCTCCAAACCCGCGTTCGAGTTCGCTCGTTCGCAGCGGCTGCACCTCGTCGATCGCACGGTGCTTGGCGAGTGGGCCAGCGGCTCGCGACCTCTGTGGGAGCTGCTGCGCGCCGTTCCGCCGCCCCGGCGCCCGACATCTCAGTCCTGATCCAGATGCAGGGGAGGCGCAGAGCGAGTGCTTCGGGGTTCCCCGGTCTCCGGAGGAAGTCCAGCTCGGATCGCGGGGTGGAGCCCCGGCCGGGAAGGGGGGCCCGGCCGGGGCGGCGCAGGGTCAGCTCTCCGGGCACTCCTTCCACGCGAGGTGGTAGATGGTGCTGATGTCACCGTCGGTGGAGTCCATGGTCATGTAGCTGGTGGTGGCCGGGTTCGATGTGCCGGCGCTCACGCGGAGCTCGGTGTTGATGTTGAAGTTCCGCTGCACACCGCAGGGCGCCCACACGAGCTGCGCCCAGTCGGTGTCGTCGGTGGCCTGCCAGTTGTCCTCGTACGGGCCTCGGAAGGTGTGGGTCCGGGACGCGGTGTTCGGGGAGCCCTGGAAGTAGTACGAAGCCTTCTCGGTGCTGGTCGCGCCCGGCTTGAGTGACGCGTAGCCGCGGTAGTCGGCGCTGGCGATCGCGTACGTGAAGCCGTGGGGCACGTGGACCAGGAGGTTGAGCTGGCAGTTTCTGCGGGCGGCCGTGGGGGAGGAGTTGCCGCCCACCTGCGCCAGATACTCGCTGTAGGTGACGGTGAAGGCGGTGTTGTCCTCGGACACGGCGATGGCGGTGGTGCCCTGGGGACAGCCGGAACCGTTCACCGTGGCGACGTCGATGACGATCTTGTCCGGGGGCGGGTCGACGATCGACGACGGGCTGGCCTGTGTGGGCAGGGCCGAGGCGAACAGAGCGGCGATCGCTCCGCCCACGAGCAGGGGAACTCTCATGATTCTCCCATCCAGTGCTTCAGTGCCGGGCGATCGCGGGCGCACGGGTACGTCCGGTCGCGGGGCAGGGTGCGGCGCGCCACAGGGGCGGGCGGCCGGCGTGGACCTGTTGCGGTGGATCGAGGTGCTGGCGGTGCGAGGGGTAGTCCAGCCGACAACGGTTGAACTATCATGTACATGTCATTCCGAAACGCCTGAGGCTCCCCACCGGTGCGGGCGGGGGTGGTCGAATGCTAGAAGCCCGGGCACGGAAGGTCAGTGGGGACCCCGGCCAACAATCGCCATGCGAATGGCCCTCTTTTTGGCTCAGAACGGTGGGGTGGCACCCCATGCGCCCCATATGGATCGGGCGCCCCACGCGTCACGACTGCCATCGAGGCGTGAGTCGAGAGTGTCACCTGTTGGTCGGCTGGGCCGGCGGCGGTGGGCTCGTGGGCGCATACACTCCCGGCGGGTCGGGCACTCCGGGCGCGCGTGCCCCAATGGCTCTCTGGCGCGTGGTCCTGTCGGCGGGCTCTCAGCCGAGCTGCTCGGCCAGGCCGACGATGATGCCCTCGGGGCCTCGGACGTAGCAGAGCCGATAGACGTCCTCGTACTGCGCCAGCTCGCCGACGAGTTCGGCGCCGTGAGTGCGCAGGCGGGCGACGACGTCGTCGATATCGTCGACGGCGAACATGATGCGGCGAATTCCCAGCGTGTTCGCCGGCGCGTCCTTCGGTTCGGGGCGGATGGCCTTCGGCGTGTGGAACATCGCCAGCTCGATCCGACCGTTGCCGTCGGGGGTGCGCAGCATCGCGATGTCCTGTCGCACGTCGGCGACCCCGATGACTCGCTCCACCCAACGTCCTTCGATCGGCGCCTTGCCCTCCAGCTCCATGCCGAGCTCGACGAAGAACGAAATGACGGCGTCGATGTCCTCGACGACGATGAGGACGTTGTCCATGCGCTGGATCGTCATGCTGGGTCTCCTTGGAGTCGTACGGCAACGGTGACCGCATCCACCCCTGAGACGGAGCCGCCACGCCGTTCTCGACAGAAGGGATGGTGCGGTCGACCGTCCTCGAACCAGCCCCGCCGCCCGCGGGGCGCCTCACCGTTCTCCTGCGGCCTCCCACTCCTGGTGCGCGGTGCGGACGCGGTGCCACAGCTCTGCTCGCGCGGGGACGTCGACGTCGGTCAGGTTCAGTCGGAACACGCCGGTGAGTACGTCGTACCAGTCGTCGGCCGAGTCGATGGTCCGCTCGTCCGTGCCTCCCGCGTGGATCCGACGCAGCACACAGCCACGCAACACGTCGACGCCCTTCGCGCCGCGGAGCTGCGCGGTGAGGACCCGGACGAAGCCGGACTCGGGGGAGGTGGACAGCCGCACGTGCTCCGCGGCGAAGGAGGACAGCTCCACGGGGTCCGGCGCGAAGTCCATCGCTGTGAAAGCGCCCCGGGGATCATGGGTGAACCGCCAGCCGCCCGGCACCGCCACCGACGGGGCCATCGCGTACGTGAACGGCCCCTGGGTGTAGCTGCCTTCGCGCAGAGGCAGAGGTTCGTGCATTCCGCCGGCCAGCCCTGTGTCGACCAGCCACCGCTCGCCGTCGAGCCGCACGATGAGCGCGAGATGATCACCGGCCGCACTCGCGGCGTCCTCGGGGGTGCCCTGCACTCCGGCCCGGTGCAGGGTGACGTCGTAGCCGAGGGCCGTCAGCAGCGCACTGAAGGCACCGTTGAGGTGGAAGCAGTAGCCGCCGCGCCCGCGCACGATCCGAGCAACGGACTCCTCGGCGCCGATGCCCGTCGGCCGCCCCAGATGGATGTCGAGGTTCTCGTAGGCGACCCGCTCCACCTGCGCCCGATGCAGTGCCCACAGCGCCTCGGCGGTCGGTGCCGCCGGCCGGGCCACTCCCAGTACCGCCAGATACCCGTAGACGTCGATCATGCTCTCCCTCACTACCCGAACGGAAGATCAGCCTATTCGGGGGGATGCCTGCCCGGGCGGCGCCGGAATCTCCCCATTCCCCGACACCGGGGAGACCGGGGGTGTGCCATGAGGGCGACTGGGTTGCCTGCCCTGCGACCTCGGTTCGTCGAGCCGTACCGAACGCTCGAAAGTCTGGCTGGCCATCAGGTGCCCTCGCGTGTCGGAGGCGGGTCCGGCGGGCGCACGGAGGCAGGTGTCGCGCCCGGCCGGGCACGGTGTCCGGCGGTCGGGTGGCGGAGTGGGCCGAGACGCGTTGCGATGGGGCTCATGAACGAGCCGCCCGTCCGCACACGGCCCGCGCCGCCGCCCCCGGGGACGTGGAGGGACCTGCCTCCCGCGGCGGGCGCTGTGGTGATGGCGACCGGCATTCTGTCCGTCGGATTCCATCTCGACGGCCGTGAGGCGCTCTCCCGCGTCCTGCTGTGTCTGGCGGCTCTGGTGTGGCTGTTGCTCGCGTGGGACTTCGGCGCCCGTCTGCTGCGTAGTCGGCGCCGCTGGCTGGCGGACGCCGACACTCCGCCCGGCCTGACCGCCGTCGCCGCCACGACCATCATCGGCGTCCGTATCGCCCTCCTCGGCTGGAACGCCTTCGCGGGGGTGCTGTTGGCGCTGGCTGTGCTGTTGTGGGCTGTACTCCTGACGGCGGTGCTGAGACATCTGCGGCGGCATATGCCGGGATCCGTCTTCCTGATCTGCGTCGCCACGCAGGCGCTCGCCGTCCTGGCCGCGACCCTCGCACCCGCGGAGGGTGACTGGCTGGCCTGGGCGGCGCTCGTCTTCTCCGGTCTTGGGCTGCTGCTCTACGCGGATGCGTTGGCCCGGTTCGACTTCGGGCAGATCCTCCGGGGCGCGGGCGACCAATGGGTGGCCGGCGGGGCGCTGGCCATTTCGGCGCTCGCCGGTTCCAAGCTGTTGGAGAGTGCCGTGTGGTCCGGGTCTGCCTACACGGCGCTGCGCACGGCCACTCTCGTGCTGATCGCCCTCGACCTCGCGTGGTACGTCGTCCTGCTCTGTTCCGAACTGCTCAGTCCGCGTCCGCAGTACGACGTCCGGCGCTGGGCCACGGTCTTTCCCCTCGGGATGACGGCGGTCGCTTCCCTGTCGACCGCGGCCGCGACCGGCATCGC
The DNA here is from genome assembly GCF_042794475.1 of Streptomyces sp. NPDC056527. Lineage (NCBI taxonomy): Bacteria > Bacillati > Actinomycetota > Actinomycetes > Kitasatosporales > Streptomycetaceae > Streptomyces > Streptomyces sp. NPDC056527. The sequence goes on along the minus strand of NZ_JBHTTQ010000037.1, from coordinate 21,461 downwards.
CTGGCTCGACACGCTGGGAACCGTGCTCTTGTGGGTCGCCGCTCTCGCCTGGCTGCTGACCCTGTGCGGGCTACTGCGTGCGCTGCTCGTACGGGCTGCCACGCCTCCTCCGGTCGGCCCGTGAGGGGTCGCGGCGCGCGAACTCGGGGCCACGGCGCCGCCCTCGCCGCACCGCCGCCCGGTGCGCATGGGCGAGTCGGCTGCCTGGTGCGCGGACGCTGGCCGTTCGGAGGGTCGTCGGAGTGCCGCCCAGTCGAGGCCTTTGCTCCATTTCCGCAGATCTGGGCAACGGCCTAAGCCCAGCCGTCGCAGGCGGCACCCCCCCGATGGCGCCAGTTCGACGACACTCTGGCGCGCCATGGCGCCAGAGGACTTGCGATGGCGCCACGATGGTGCCATTATTGCGTCATGGACCTCACCCCGTACGTTGACAATCTTCGCCATGAGCTCGGCGTGGCCGCCGAGGCGGGCGGGGACGAAGCTCGTGCTCTGGCCGACCGGCTGACCGGTCAGCTGGAGTCGGCAGCCCGTCTGACCCTGCTGAACGCCCTGTCCGACGCCATGGACGAGGTCACCCGTGACCTGGCGCCCGGCTCGGTCGATCTGCGGCTGCGCGGCCTGAATCCCGAGTTCGTGGTGACCGCGCCGCCCACGGTCGACGCCTTCGAGGAGGCCGAGACTCCGGCGCAGGCCCCGCCGCCTCCGGTGACGGCTCCTGTGGAGGCCGAGGATGGCGCCACGTCGCGCATCAACTTCCGGCCGCCGGCCCAGCTCAAGGTCCGGGTCGAGGAAGCCGCGAGCCGCGAGGGCCTCTCGGTCAACGCGTGGCTGGTGCGGGCCGTGACCGCCGCCCTTGAGCCCGGCACGGCGAGCCGCAGCCGGAAGGGTGCGACGGGCCTGGGCCCGGCTGTCGGGCAGGGCTTCACCGGCTGGGTCCGCTAGCCGTACCAGGGAACTGCCTCACGCCCCGGTGGTACCGCCACGCGAGCGCGGGACCGCCGGCCGCAACCGGAAGCACCACGCGTTCACGCTTGCACGACGACGCTCCGGGTGCGCCTGCCGCACCCGGAACCACGTCACATCGCTGTCGCACCACGGCACTTCAGCCGAGTGCGAACTTCCACTGAGCCATTCAGCCGCTCGGTCAATCAGTCACTCAGCCAAAAGGACGGCACAGTCATGCCTGCTTTCGAAACCCCCGAACCCATCTCCGCCACCGTCGAGCTCGAGATCGGGCGGGCCCGCATCGTCGCGGGCAAGCGCACGGACACCGTCGTCGAGGTGACGCCGAGCGACCCCGGCGACAAGCTGGACGTACAGGCCGCCGAGGAAACCAAGGTCACCTGCGCCGGCGGGAAGCTGCTGGTCAAAGGCCCCAAGAAGCGCTCGCTCTTCGGCAAGATCGGCGCGGTCGACGTGACCGTCGAGCTGCCCGCGGGCTCCGAGTTGATCGGCGGCACGGGCCTCGGCGAGTTCATCGGCGAGGGTCGGTTCGGCAACTGCCGCCTCACGACCGCGGCGGGGGACATCCAGCTCGACGAGGCCGCGGACGTGCGGCTGAAGACCTCGCACGGCGACATCCTCGTGGACCGTACGACAGGCCAGACCGAGATTCACGGGTCGGGCCGCGTGCGGGTCGGCAGGATCGACGGGTCGGCGACCGTCAAGAACCTCAACGGCGAGACCGTGATCGGCGAGATCGGCGGGGAGTTGCGGGTGAATTCCTCGAACGGTCCCATCAGCGTCGTACGCGCGGCGTCCTCGGTCACCGCCAAGACCGCCAGCGGCTCGATCCGGCTCGGGGAGGTCGTTCGCGGCCAGATCACGCTGGATTCCTCCGCCGGGGGCTTGGAGATCGGCATCGCAGAGGGGACCGCGGCCTGGCTCGACGTGCGCTCCACGGCCGGCCGCGTACGCAATGAGATGGACGCCGCGGAGGGCCCGGGGCAGTCCACGGAGACGGTCGAGGTCCGGGGCCGCACGAGCGTCGGCGACATCGTGATCCGCCGCGCGTAGGCACGATCGCACAGACATAGGCGTAGGCGCGCGCGTTGGCGTGCGCACAGGCGGAGTTGGGGCTGAAGCGCCGGCAGGGCGTAGCCATCGAATCGAGGGGCGGGGAACGAGATGAAACGCGGATTACAGACCGGCACCTCCGAAGCCCCCGGCGCCTTCGCCTCGTTCATCCGCTTCGTGATCTTCGGCGGTGGGGTCGGCCTCGCCTCCAGTTCGGCCGTGGCCCTGCTCTCCGGTTTCCTGCCGTTCGCCCTGGCCAACGCGCTCATCACGGTGGTCTCGACGATTCTCGCGACCGAACTGCACGCCCGGTTCACCTTCGCGTCGGGGCGGCGGCGCGCCAAGCGCGGACTGCTGCACTGCGGTCTCCGCCACCACCTGCAGTCCGCCGGGACGGCCGCCGCCGCCTTCGCCGTGACCACCCTCGCGATGCTCGTCCTGTACGCGTTCGAGAGCGCACCGTCTCTCGTGGTCGAACAGACCGTCTACCTCTCGGCCTCTGCCCTGGCCGGTATCGGCCGCTTCCTGGCGCTGCGCCTGTACGTCTTCGCCACCAAGGGCAGGCGTCCCGCCCCGGTCACCCTCGACCTGCACCGGTCCCAGCCCGTCCGCGAGCAGCTCACCACCGCGTCCTGAACCAGCCTGGTAATAGGGCACGGGGGATTGCCGTCCGGAACCGCAGGCTGGCCGCCCGCCGGCAACCCCTTAGGGGCCCTCACCGCCCGCCGGCAACCCCGTCGAGGCCCTGACCACCCGCGCTCGGCGCCGTCTATGCACTGACCACTCCACGTGCCGGCCCCTTGCCCGCTGCCGGGCGTCCCGGCAAGGCCGTGCTTCCGGGGACGGCGATGCGGAACCCGAAGTGACGCCACTCAGAAAGCGAATGGCGCCATAGCGGCTCGCCGTGGCGCCATCTATGTGTCATGATGGCGATGCCCGCAACGCGCCAGTCCGGCGCCAGCGCGGCGCCATTCATGCGCCTTCCATGCCTCATGCCGCGCAGTCCGGTGCCGAAGGACCAGCCCATCGGTCCATCGGCCAACCGCTCCAGCCCGCGCAGCGGGCAACCGCTCCGACTGCCCAGCCCGTTTCGACGGACCGAATCGCTCTCACCGACCACCGATCCCCATAGGAGTCCCTCCGTGGCTACGTTCCTTTCCAGACTGGGCCGCCTCGCCTTTCGTCGACGGGGGGTGACGCTGCTGCTCTGGCTGCTGATATTCGGCGGTATGGGCTTCGCGGCATCGTCCGCGCCGGCGCCGCCCGCCGATACGTTCTCGATGCCGGGCACCGAGTCGCAGGAGGCCTTCGACCTGCTGAGCGAGAAGTTCCCGGATGCCAGCGCCGATGGCGCCAGTGCCCGGGTCGTCGTCCGGGCCCCCGAGGGCGCGAAGATCACCACGCCCGCGCAGCGGACCAAGGTCGAGCGCCTGGTCGCCGAGCTGGGGACGTCGTCCCCGCAGGTGGTGGGTGTCGCCGACCCGTACGAGAGCCCCGAGATCAGCATCAGCAAGGACGGGACGACCGCCTACATGGTGGTGACGTACAAGGTCCCCGCGATGGAGGTCGGCGACAAGGCGCACGACGCGCTCGACGCGGCCACCGAGCGGGCCCGCTCGGCGGGGCTGACCGTCGAGGCCGGCGGTGACGCGGTGAAGATCGAGCAGGCGATGGGCGGCACCGGCGAGCAGATCGGCATCCTGATCTCCGCGATCGTCCTCGTCCTGACCTTCGGCTCGATGATCGCGGCCGGAATGCCGCTGATCACCGCACTGGTCGGCGTCGGCATCGGCATCTCGGGCATCACCACGCTCGGCTCCACGCTGGGCCTGTCCGGTACCACCTCGACGCTCGCGATGATGATCGGTCTCGCGGTCGGCATCGACTACGCGCTGTTCATCGTGTCCCGCTTCCGCGCCGAGCGCGCCGAGGGGCGTACCCCCGAGGAGGCCGCGGGACGAGCCGTAGGAACCGCGGGCTCGGCCGTCGTCTTCGCCGGTCTCACGGTCATCGTCGCCCTCGCGGGGCTCGCCGTCGTGAACATCCCGATGCTCACCAAGATGGGCCTCGCCGCGGCCGGCACCGTCGCCGTCGCCGTACTCGTCGCGATCACGCTGGTCCCCGCCCTCCTCGGCCTCGCGCCGGTCAAGGTGATGGCCCGCAAGGGACGCCTGCGGTACGCGGTCAAGCCGCTGTCGGACCGTCAGCAGCGCAGGGCCGCCAAGCACGAGGCGAAGCTGGCCAGGAAGACCAAGCCCAACCTGGGTTCCCGCTGGGCCAGTTACGTCCTGCGCCACCCCGTGGCGGTCCTCCTCGTCGGTGTGGTCGGCCTCGGCACGATCGCCGTACCGGCGGCGAGCCTGGAACTCGGCCTGCCGGGCGAAGGCCAGATGTCGACACAGACGACCCAGCGCAAGGCGTACGACCTGCTTTCGGAGTCCTTCGGGCCCGGGTTCAACGGACCGCTGATGGTCACCGTGCAGACCAGGGACGCCGAGGCCAAGGCCGTCGGCGACGAGATCGGCAAGGCGCTCGGGAAGACGGCCGGTGTGGCCTCGGTCTCCCCGGCCACCGCCAACAAGCCGGGCGACACCGCGATCCTCACCGTCATCCCCACGACCGGCCCGACCGAGAAGAAGACCGAGGAGCTGGTACGCGAACTCCGCGACACCGCGGGCGACCTGGAGCGGGGCACCGCGTCCCGGATCCTCGTGACCGGCCAGACGGCCATGTTCATCGACTTCTCCCAGACCCTCGACGACGCCTTGCTGCCCTACCTGGGGCTGGTCGTGGGCCTCGCCTTCCTGCTCCTGATGGTGGTCTTCCGCTCCATCCTGGTCCCGCTCAAGGCGGCCCTCGGGTTCCTGCTCTCGGTGGCGGCGGCACTCGGCGCGGTCGTGGCGGTCTTCCAGTGGGGCTGGCTCGCCGATGCCTTCGGCATCGACGCCCCGGGCCCGATCATGAGCACGATGCCGATCTTCATGATCGGCGTGGTCTTCGGCCTCGCGATGGACTACGAGGTCTTCCTGGTCAGCCGGATGCGTGAGTCGTACGCCCACGGAGCACGCCCCGCCGAGGCGGTCGTCGACGGCTTCCGCTACGGCGGCCGGGTGGTCAGCGCGGCCGCGGTCATCATGATGAGCGTGTTCTCCGGCTTCATCGTGGAGGACAACGACTTCGTCAAGATGATCGGCTTCGCCCTCGCGATCGCCGTCCTCTTCGACGCCTTCATCGTCCGCATGGCGATCGTGCCCGCCCTCTTCGCCCTGCTCGGCAAGTCCGCCTGGTGGCTGCCGAAGTGGCTGGACCGTGTCCTGCCCCGGGTCGACGTCGAGGGAGAGAAGCTCGGCCAGGCGCAGGCCGCACCGCGCGCGGACCGCGACCGTGCCCTGGTCGGCTGACCATCTACTGATTCGGGCGACGGATGCCTGACGGAAGGCGCCTCCGTACCGGCTCGGGCCGGCGCGGGGGCGCCCTCGCGCCGTGCGGGACCGCGCCCCGGCGACGCGCCGCCATCGCCGAAGCGCAGGCCAGGGCGCCAGAGCGCCACATGGTGGCACCGATGGCGCCATGAAGGCTCGACATGGCGCCATCTGATGTGCCACGATGATGGCGCAAGCGCGGCGCAGAACTGGCGCCAATGGCGCCAGGCCGCACCCTCTCCTGCGCCACCGCTTCCGCCGAGCCTCGCCGGCCCGTCCGAACCCCCGCCGACTCCGCCCCTCGGACTCCCCAGAAGAGAAAGGCCCGCCACCATGAACACCGCGACCACAGCGGCCACCAGCACCCGCTCCACGGCGATCTCCGCGATCGGCCTGCGCAAGTCGTACGGCGACAAGGTGGTGCTCGACGGCATCGACCTGCGGATTCCCGAGGGCACGATCTTCGCCCTCCTCGGCCCCAACGGAGCGGGCAAGACCACCACCGTCGAGATCCTCTCCACGCTGATCACGGCCGACGCCGGCCAGGCGCACATCGCGGGCCACGACGTGACCGCCGACGCCGACTCGGTACGTCGCCAGATCGGCGTCACGGGACAGTTCGCCGCCGTCGACGGGCTGCTCACCGCAGAGGAGAACCTGCTCCTCATGGCCGACCTGCACCACCTGAGCCGCAGTGAGGGGCGACGCCGCGCCACCGAGCTCCTGGAGCGGTTCGAGCTCACCGAGGCGGCCCGCAAGAACGTCGCCACCTTCTCCGGAGGCATGCGTCGCAAGCTCGACCTGGCGATGACGCTGGTCGGCCGGCCGCGCATCATCTTCCTCGACGAGCCGACCACCGGCCTGGACCCGCGCAGCCGCCGCGTCATGTGGGAACTCATCCGCAACCTGGTCACGGAGCAGGGCGTGACCATCTTTCTGACCACGCAGTACCTGGAGGAGGCCGACCATCTTGCCGACCGCATCGCGGTCCTGGACCACGGCAAGCTCGTCGCCGAAGGCACCGCACAGGAACTGAAGGGGCTGATCCCCGGCGGCCACGTCCGCGTCCAGTTCGCAGACGAGGCCCACCTGGCCACCGCGGCCGAGATCTTCGGCGTCGCCACCCGCGACGACGAGTCGCTCACCTTGCAGATCCCCAGCGACGGATCGATCACCAATCTCCGAGCCGTACTCGACGCCCTCGACAACACCGGCGTTCAGGCCGAGTCGCTCACCGTGCACACCCCCGACCTCGACGACGTCTTCCTCACCCTCACCGGCCGGCAGACCGCACCCACCGTCTCCACCATCCCCACCCCCGGCGCCCCCGCCGCGTCCGCCACCGCCCAGAAGGAGTCGAACCGATGAGCACCGCCACCCTGACCCCGGGCAAGCCTGCCAAGCCGGCCAAGGCCACCCGCTCATACGCTCTGCGGGACTCCATGACGATGCTGCGCCGCAACCTCAAGCACATGCAGCGCTACCCTTCGATGACCATCTCGATCCTCGTGATGCCACTGCTGATGCTGCTGCTGTTCGTCTACGTCTTCGGCGGCGCGCTCGGCACCGGCATCGGGGCGGGAGCCGACCGCGGCGACTACATCAACTACCTGGTACCCGGCATCATCCTGATGTCCGCGACGTCGGGAGCCGTCGCGACGGCCGTGTCGGTCTGCACCGACATGACCGAAGGGATCGTCAACCGCTTCCGTACGATGTCGATCTCGCGCGGCTCCATCCTCACGGGCCATGTCCTCGGCAGCGTCATCCAGGTCGCGGCGGTCCTCGTCCTGATCACCGCCGTCTCCCTCGCGATCGGCTTCCGCCCCGACGCCTCGGCCGTCGAGTGGGCCTCCGCGGCGGGCCTGCTCCTCTTCCTGGCCTTCGGTATGGCCTGGCTGTCCGCCGCGATGGGCATGGGAGCCAAGACCGTCGAGTCCGCGAGTAACGCCCCGCTGCCACTGACCTTCCTGCCCTTCCTCGGCAGTGCCGTCGTCACCCCGGACTCCATGCCGACAGCCCTGCGCTGGTTCGCGGAGTACCAGCCCTTCACCCCGATCAACGAGACTCTGCGCGGCCTGCTGCTCGGCACCCCGATCGGCAACGACGGCTGGATCGCCCTGGCCTGGTGCACGGGCCTCGCCCTGGTCGGCTACCTGTGGTCCCGAGCCGTCTTCAACCGCGAGGTCACCCGCTGACCCTGCCGGTGCAGACACGGAGAAGGGGCGGCTCCCGGCGGGTTCCGGGCGCCGCCCCTTCCCGCGCTCCGTGTCGGGCACGTCCCGCTCCCGCCGCACAGGTGCGGGAATCCGGCCGGCCGAGGGGCGCGGCCCCGCTTCCGGGTCCGGACCATGCCTGGTCAGTACAGTGCAGGCGTGTCCCCTCAGCCTTCTCCGCTCGACTGGCACTTCCTGTTCTCACGCCGGGGCTGGATCTGGTGGATGCCCATCATCGCCGTCGTCCTTGTCCTGATCACGGAGGTGGCCGTCCAGGGGCGTGAACCCGTGAGCTTCCTGCTCACCGGTGTTCCCCCTCTGGTCTCCGCGACTCGCGGGCCAAGGGCGACCGCATGGTCGGCCATCGGGTGTCTGGGGCTGCAGATACTGATGGCGGCAGCACGTCCGGGCCACTTCGACGAGCAGCACCATGTGGCCCTGTACATGGCCACGCTCATCATCGGCGCGGTCAGCTATCTGCTCGCCAGGCAACGCCAGAGAACCGAGAAGCACCTGATCACGGCCACCTCCGTGGCCGAGGCGATGCAGCGGACCCTGCTGCGCCCGGTGCCGCCCCGCCTCGCCCACGTCAGCGCCGCCGGGTACTACTCACCGGGTGAGGGCGGGACGTTCGTCGGGGGCGACCTGTACGACATGTGCGAGACGCCGTTCGGGGTCCGGGTGATCATCGGGGACGTCCGCGGCAAGGGCTTGGACGCGGTGCAGACGGTCGCCGCGGTCCTGGGGAGTTTCCGCGTGTCCGCCCACGAGTGGCGGGATCTCTCCGTCCTGGCGGACCGGCTGGAGCTCAGCATCGTCCGCAACGGCCCCAAGGCGGGCACCGGTGATCCCGAACTGTTCGTGACGGCACTGGTCATGGAGTTCGCCGGTGACAGCGTGCGCATCGTCGACCGCGGTCATCCGGCACCGGTCGCCGTCGGACCGTTCGGGGCCCGCCATCTGGCCACGGCGCCCGCGCCGCCGCTGGGACTCGGTGAGCTGTCCTGCGGCCGCGTCCTGACGACGGAACACACCTTGCGCCCCGGCGAGGTGCTCGTCCTGTACACCGACGGCCTCAGCGAGGCCCGCAACACCGACGGCACCTTCTACCCCGTCATGGAACGGCTCGGGGAGCGCTTCCTCACGTGTGAGCCGGATCCCCATGCAGTGGTGTCGTTCCTGCGGACGGACAGTGACAGCTGGTCGGCCGCCTCCGAAGAGGACGATCAGGCCGTCCTCGCCATCACACTGTCGCAGCCGGCACCACAGCGAGGAGGAACCGACTGAGCCCGTACGGCAGCACGTTCACCGGCCCCGGCCCATAGCGGGACCCGCGGCACGCCTGCTGAGCCAGGCGGTGGACCCGGTCAGTCGCTCTCCCGGTAGTTCATGAACCAGTGGGTGTCGAAGTAGCGGGCCATCGTGAACCGGTGGTGGGGGTCGGTGAGGATGCGGCAGACGAACTCCGCGATCGGGTAGGCGAAAGGGACGTCCTCGCCATCGAAGGACCGGACCACGACGGGCCAGTGGTCGGGATCGTTGTCGTCGACCCTCCAGCAGTACACGTCCTCGTGCTCGGTGCCGGCCCAGATGAGCAGGCCGTCCTCCTTGAAGTACGTCCACGGCTCCTGGTTGAGGTCCAGATAGCCGTCGAAGGCGCCCTCGCCGAACGTCTCGACCATGCGCTTGTAGTCGCTCGGCAGCGTGGTGCCGAGGCGTGACTCCACCTCCGCCCAGTCCACGTCCGGGCGTTGAGCGGGCTCTGCCCAGCCGGTGATCAGTACGAGCCGCTCCACCCAGTCGATGTCGTCGTCGGGAGAGATTGCCGACGGGGCCGGCACCTCTCGCCGAGCGACCGCGAGCACCGGTCGTTCGGCTCCCTCCGGGTCCCGCGCCGTACCCGTGCCGATCCACTGATCCCCGTAGGCCCACGCGCGTATCGTCACGGCCCGCTCCTGGAAGGGAGCGAGGAGAGCCGCGCCCCTGCGCTCGTCGGGGCCGTCGACGACCGTCGAATCGGTGAAGCCGTCGAGGACGAGGGTGCGCGGGACGCCGTATCTGCCGGCGAGCAGGTCGGTCATCTCCTGAGGGTCCAGGTCGCCGGGCAGGTACAAGAAGTCGTTTCCAGGGCCGAGGCCGGCCAGCAGGTCGTTGACGGTCGCTTGAGTGAGCTCCATGACGGACAGTGAAGCGCACCGCACCGACACCGCCCCACTCCGAACAGGCCGCCGACGACGCTACCCGAGAGTTGTCTGTACAACTCGTCGCCGCTGTTCTCCGACGCGTCGTCAAGGGTTCACTCCCGACTGCTGCGATACACGCGCCATTCGAACAGCGCTTGATCGAGGAGGCTTGAGTGAATCTCGTAGTCAACGGCGACGCGGAGAGCGGGCCCGGCGGGTCCGCCGAGCCGGTCACCGACGTGACCGGCTGGGAGGTGCCCGAGGGAGCGCCCGCGCTCATCGCGTACAACCTGGGCAACGGCTACCCCGGACCCGCCGACCCCGGGCCCGCCCCCCGAGGCAGCCGGTTCTTCTCCGGCGGCAACAGCCCCCGTACCGCTCTCGTGCAGGACATCACCCTGCCCACGCGCGGCACCACCGGCCGACGGGCCGTCGACGCGGGGAAGGTCCGCTACACGCTGGCCGGCTGGCTGGGCGGCTACGCGACCCAGGAGGACGGCGCCCGGCTGTCCGTGGAGTTCCGCAACGCCGAGGGCACCCCGGTCGCCCTGTCCGTGCTCGGCCCGGTGACGGCCGCCGAGCGGCTGTCCCGCACCGCGCTCATCGAGCGCACCGCGACCGCCACGGTCCCGCCCGGCGCACGCACCGCGCGCGTGCTCCTCGTCTTCACCCGCAGCGGCGGCGGGACGTCCAACGACGGTTACGCCGACGCCATATCGCTCACGCTGCAGGCCACGGAGGGACACAAGTGACCAGGCTCAACCGCCGCGATCTGCTCAAGGCCGCCGGAGCCGCAGGCGCCCTGAACCTCGCCTGGCCACTGGCCGCCGGACTGTCGCCCGCGCAGGCCCTCGAGGCCGCCCAGGCGCTCGGCGCCGAATACGACCCGGCGCCGTTCACCCTCGGCGTCGCCTCCGGCGACCCGCAGCCGAGCAGCGTCCTGCTCTGGACCCGTCTCGCCCCCGAGCCGCTGGCCGCCGAGCAGAAGCTGCCGGAGATCGTCGAGGTCGACTGGGTCGTCGCCACCGACCCGCGACTCCGGCGGGTCGTCGCGCGCGGCACCGCTCCCGCCTCGGCGACGCTCGGCCACAGCGTGCACGTCCCCGTCTCCGGGCTGCGCCCTGGCACCCGCTACTGGTACGCGTTCGAGGCCCTGGGCAAGCGGAGCCGGATCGGCCGCACGAAGACCGCGCCCGTCGGCAACGTCTCCTCCGTCCGCTTCGCCGCCGCCAACTGCCAGGCGTTCCACGACGGTTTCTACGCGGCCCACCGAGGCATCGCGCGAGAGAACGTCGACTTCGTCGTCCACCTCGGCGACTACATCTACGAGCACGGTCAGGTCGGCGGAGTCCCCGCCGACCACGTCCGCGACCACGAGGGCCCCGGCATCTTCACGATCGCCGACTACCGCCGCCGCCACGCCCTCTACAAGGGCGACGCCTCCCTGCGCGAGGCGCACGCCGCGCACCCGTGGTTCCTGACGTGGGACGACCACGAGGTTGTCAACGACTACTCCGGTACGGGTGGGGGCGCGCCCTTCATGCAGCGCCGGGCGGCCGCGTACCAGGCGTGGTACGAGAACATGCCGCACCGCGACGGCGGCGCGGGCACCTCGGCCGCGCTGCCGGACCCCGAGATCCACCGGGTACGGCGCTGGGGCGACCTGCTGGAACTGTCGGTCCTCGACCTGCGCTCGTACCGCTCGGCGCAGAACCTCGCCGACGGCACGATCCTCGGCTCCGGCCAGAAGTCCTGGCTGAAGCGGAACATCGACCAGGCTCCGGACTCCTGGCACGTCTGGGCCAACTCGATCATGCTCAGCCAGTTGCGGAGCCGTCCCGGCGGCTCGTACATGTTCACCGATCAGTGGGACGGCTTCCGCGCCGAGCGCAAGGAGGTCCTCGGGCATGTGCACAGCGCGGGCATGGAGGACCTGGTCGTCATCACGGGCGACTGGCACTCGGCGTTCGTCGACGACATCCGGCCCGACTTCGACGACGTCACCTCGCCGGTGATCGGTACGGAGTTCACGGCGCACTCGGTGACCTCGGGCGCGTACTCGCCGAGCTGGAACGCCACGAACGGGCCGATCATGGGCGCGGGCAACCCGCACCTGAAGTACTTCGAGGGCAACCGCTACGGCTATGACGTCTACGAGGTCACCCCGGAGCGCTTCAGCGCCCACATGCGGGTCATCGACGACCGCCGTGACCCGGCGTCCCCCGTCTCCACGCTGACCACGTTCCACGTGGACCGCGGGCGGGCGGGATCGTACGAGGACCCGGCGACGAAGAGCTCGCCGGCGCAGTACCGCAGGGACTGACGCACCGACAGCGCCCGCCCCGCCGGTCGTGACCGGGGGGCGGGCGCTTAGTCATGAGACGGGCTGCCGACAGGTTGCTTCCGGCCTGATCGCGTTCAACGACGGGGGAGCGTGATCCTCTCGAAGAGGTCGACTCCGAGTTGGTCACGGATCAGGGTGTCGATGTCATTGGCGCGGGGAACGTGCACGAAGGGTCGCCAGGGGTAGATCCGGTCGTTGAACCACGGGGTCTGCCAGTCGGACGTGGTTCTCATGAACTCTTTGGCGAACTGCGCTTTTCGGGCTTCCGGATAACCGTCCTCGATTTCCAGGCAGCCGTCCAGGCACACGTCCACGTAGGACTGGACGATGGGGAAGCGCTCGCTGGGATAACGTTGTTGGACGTTCGCGAAATACCACACCGTGCCGACGGGAGATCCTTTGCTGCCGTCCAGCATGGTGATGTCGCGTGACCGGATCCGAGTCGGTCGGTACCCCGATTCACGTCGCGCGTACGCCCTGAGTTCCTCCGGGCTGACAGGGAAGACGACGCCATTGCACGTGGCGCCCTTCCTGGGAACGGCACCCAGATACGTAGGGCTCCAACTGGCCGTCTCCACCCGGTCGTACCAACCGCGGCTGATTCCCTGAACCATCGCGGGTGCGGCTTGTTCCCTGTCGGGCCAGGTCGCGGTCCGCGATTCCCGCTGCATCAGGGACCCGTATCCGAAGATGTAGTTGTTCCCTGTGAGCGGTGGAGAAGGCTCTGGAGCTACCGTCGGCTCGGATCGGCGGGGTCCCGTGTCGATGGAGGCCCCGACGCCTGCGGTGAGCGCCCCGAGTGCGATGACGCCTCCCACCTGAAGCGCCTTGCGCCGTTCGATGGTGCACTCAGGGTTCATCCGCGCCTCCAGCCCTCAGTACGCGTGTCCCACATGGGCGAGCGCCTGCTTCAGGAGCACCCCGTGGCCGCCCGGCATCTCGCCCTGTACGGCTGGGGAGGCCGCTTCCTGCGGGCTGAACCACACCAGGTCCAGCGCGTCCTGTCGCGGGCGGCAGTCGCCGCTCACCGGCACGATGTACGCGAGAGAGACAGCGTGCTGGCGTGGGTCGTGGTACGGGGTGATGCCCGCCGTGGGGAAGTACTCGGCGACCGTGAAGGGCTGCAAGGACGCGGGGACGCGAGGCAGGGCCACCGGGCCGAGGTCCTTCTCCAGATGGCGCAGCAGTGCGTCACGGACCCGCTCGTGGTGCATGACACGGCCGGATACCAGGGTGCGATTGATCGTCCCGTCCTCGCGGATCCTCAGAAGCACTCCGATGCTGGTGACTTCGCCGCTGTCGTCGACGCGCACGGGCACGGCCTCGACGTACAGAATCGGCATCTGGGCCCTGGCGATGTCCAGCTCGTCGGTGGTCAGCCAGCCGGGCGCGGTCTCGGTCATGTCAGACATCGCTTGATCATACTTTCCGGACCGAGCCTTGCCCCACGTGGCGTGTCTGCCAGCCGGGTGGGAGTTGGGCAGAAGCCGTCATACCCACCTGTCGGGACGCGCTCGCGCGTCGCCCTCACCGAGTGGGCATGACGGCCGTGCTGCTCAGCGCTTGCGCAGGGGGTCGATCACGACACCAGGGTTGAGGATCCCCGCCGGGTCGAGCGTCGCCTTGCCGGCCTGGAGTGCGGCGGCGAACAGGTCCGGGCGCTGTCGGTCGTACCAGGGCCGATGGTCGCGGCCCACCGCGTGGTGGTGGGTGATGGTGGCTCCGGAGGCGATCAGCGCGTCGGACACCGCTGCCTTGATCTCGTCCCACTGCTCCACCGTCCTGCCCCATTCCCCCGCGGCGTAGATGCCGAAGTACGGTGCGGGGCCGTCGGGGTAGACATGGGTGAACCGGCAGGTCACCACTCCCGTGGCACCGACCTGGCGCATGGCGTCCTGAGCCGCGTCGTCGACGGCCGCGCGGAGGCTGTCGAACCGGTCCCAGGTGCACGCGGTCTCGAAGGTTTCCACGATCATGCCCTGAGCCGCGAGCGCGTCGCGCTGGTACGGCATCCGCACGAACGAGGAGCGCCAGGTGTCCGCCGCTCCGCTGTGCGCGGACTGTTCGGCGGTGTCGGTGTGGCGGGCCGGCTCGGCGAGCGTGCCACCGTGGTCACGGCACAGCTCAAGCGCGCGTTCCATCCAGGGGGTGACGGGGTGATCCGCGGATTCGAAGCCGAGCACCAGGACGGCCGTGGGGGAGCCGGCGTTGATGAACGCCTCGACGGGGTCCAGGAGGCGGCAGTTGGAAGGGTGCAGTCCCGACTGGGACAGTGCGCGTACGGCGTTCACACCGGCGTCGTAGTCGGCGAAGCCCACCGAGGCCCCTGCCCGCCATCGAGGGCGGTCCTGGAGCCGTACCCACGCCTGGGTGATGACGCCGAGGGACCCCTCGGAGCCGAGGAACATCCGGTCGGGGGAGGGGCCCGCCCCCGAGGCGGGAACCCGAAGGGACTCGATGACGCCGGCGGGGGTGACGACCCGGAGTGACTCGGTGAGGTCGTCGATGTGGGTGAGGACCGTGGCGAAGTGACCTCCGGCCCGGGTGGCCAGCCAGCCGCCGAGGGTGGAGAACTCGAAGGATTGGGGGAAGAACCGGAGCGTGTAGCCCTGTGGCCTCAGCTGGTCCTCCAGGTGCGGGCCGAAGACTCCGGCCTGCACGAGCGCGGCCCGGCTGGTGCGGTCGACCTCGAGGACCCGGTCCATCGAGGTGAGGTCCAGGCTGACCGCCCCCGCGTAGTCGCCGCCGACGCGCGGCTCGACACCACCCACGACCGAGGAGCCGCCGCCGAAGGGGATGGCCGCGATGCCGGCATCGCCGCACCAGTCGAGCACCTGGACGACCTCGGCCTCCGAGGTCGGGCGTACGACGAGGTCGGGCACGTGCGGCAGCTTCCCGAGCAGCGCCCGGGCCACGTCGCGGAACGCCTGCCCGTGGCTGTGCGCCAGCCGGTCCCGTACGTCCTCGGAAACGATCGAGGCCAGCGCCGCCGGCGCCCGGACCCTGCTCGCGCCCACACCGAACGACTCGACCGGCGGAGCCGTGTGCGGGGTCAGGTCCGCTCCCGGCAACAACTCGGCGACCCTGCGGGTCAGTGCGTCACGCTCCGGGCCGACCACCGCATCCTCGACGTTTCCCCATCCCCACCACGAACGCGTCCTGCCTCGCATCCTCGACACCACCGATCTGAACGCTGGGTAAGTTAACGAGCGGTAAGATTGGCATAGGGTGCAGCCATGAGCAAGCAGGAGAAGATCGCGCGCGGTGTGGGAACCAAGGGCATGCCCCGTAAGGACCGCGAACTGCTAATCCTGGACGCGGCGGCGGAGGAGTTCGGCACCAAGGGCTACGTGCGCGGCTCGACCGCGGTGGTGGCGGCGCGGGCGGGGATCAGCAAGCCCATGATCTACGAGTACTTCGGGTCCAAGGACGGCCTCTACCTGGCCTGCCTGGAACGCGCGGGCTCCCGCCTCGTCGCTGCGGTCGCGTCGGCGCAGGACGGGTCGGACGACATCGCGCGGGCCGCACGCACCATGGAGGCCATCTTCCGGGCGCTCGAATCGCGCCTGCACGACTGGGAACTCGTCTACGACACCACCGTGGCGGCCGACACCGACCTCCATGCGGCGGCCACCGCGTACCGCCGGGAACTCAACGGCATGGGAGCCATCGGCGTGGCCGAGATCCTCGGCTCCTCACAGGCCGCGGACCCGCTCGATGCCGACCTCGTCACACATCTTTGGTACGGGACGGTGACCTCCGCGGTCGGCTGGTGGCGCCACCACCCCGAGCAGACCGCCGACCAGATGACCGCACGATTCCAACGCGTCTTCACCGCCCTGTTCCCGCAGGCTCCCGCGAACCACGAGGCCGGTCCCCGACCGCACGAGGAGCGGTGACCACTCGGCGCCGTCAGAACCTGTGGCGGCGCCGCAGGCCCATGGGCCGGCCGTCGGGATCGACCAGGAGGTGGTGCAGCGGCGCCGCCAGCACCCTCTCCGTTCTGGACAGGGCCGAGGGGACGTACCGGCGCAGACGGCCCGACGGCCGGGTGCCACGGCACCCGCCGTCGTACCAGGCGTCCAGCGCGGCGGCGGTCTCCTCGAAGGCGCCGAGCGCGGTCACGGGATCGCACAGCGCGTCCGGCGTCCACCCCTCCGTCTCCCCGGCCGCGCGCCGCCGCTTGTCCGCATCGCCGGAGGCATCGTGGTCGAGGGCTCCCAGGTGCTCGAGCATCAGTTCCAGGCGGAGGTTCCGGGCGAAGGCGCGCGCGCCGTCTCCGAGTCCTCCCGGGTCGGTCGGCCGCCGTGGGTCCGGACTCTCGTCGATCACGGCGCAACTGAGCTCGGAATCGTGCGTCCACGAGCGGAGGTTGACGTTGTCCGAGCCCACCGAGGCCCACACGTCGTCGATGACACACACCTTGGCGTGCACGTAGACGGGGGTTCCCGCCCGGTTCTCCAGGCCGTACACCGCGACCCGGTCACCGCCGGCGCGGCGCAGCTCGTCCAGGGCGTCGATCCGTCCGATCAGGTTCATGGGCAGCGTGATCCGGCCGTCCTGCTCCGGGACGGAGGGGATGACGGCGATCAGCAGCAGCCGCGGATGCCTGGACAGCGCCCGGGCGAAACAGGCCACCACGCGCGGGGACCACAGGTACTGGTCCTCGACATAGATCAGCGTCCGGGCCCGACTCAGCGCCTTGAGGTATCCCCGTGCGATGCTGCGCTCCCCGTCGGGGGCGAAGGGGTATCCACGTAGCAGCCGGTTCGGATAGGTGCGGAGCAGCTGCACGGTGTGCATACCGCAGCGGGCGGGATCGGCTTCCTGCGGCGGCAGCCGGCCCGCGTCGGTGTCCTCCCGGTGCAGCAGTTGACGCACGCGCGTGAGCGGACTGCGGGTGAGCGGCGACGGGTCCTCCCACCGTTCGCGGAAGACCGCTTCGACGTCGCCGACCACCGGCCCGCGAAGGGCGAGCTGGACGTCGTGCCACGGCGGATGCGGGCCGTAGACGGACGCCAAGCTCAACGACTGCCGGTCGCCGCTGTGGATGGCGTCGTCGTTACGGTTGTGGCAGAGGTCGATTCCGCCGACGTACGCGACATCCAGCTCTTCGCGCCCGGGATGCCGCAACACCACCATCTTCTGGTGGTGAGAACCCCCGGGCCGCACCCGCATGTCGAGCAGGCACTCACCACCCGCATCGTTTATCTCCTTGCCGAGGTGGAGGTTCTGCTCCTGACTGAAGTGGAAATTGTCCAGGTGAGAGCGCCACAGCAACCCTTTGACGATGACGCCGCGTTCGGCCGCGCGGCTCAGGACCGTGCCGATCCCGGTGCCGTCCCCGTCCAGCCGCTCGTCGGGATCGCCGCGCCAGTCGGTGAACAGAAGCAGATCGCCGGCGCGCATCGCGCGAATGGCAGCCAGCAGCTCCGCGAAGTAGGCGGCGCCGTGAACCAGGGGCCGGGCCTCGTTCCCCTCGGACCAGGCAAGCCCGTCCGCGCGGCGCTCGTCCAGGCGTGTCGCGGAGTTTCCGCGTTCACCGGATAGCAGAAGCCAGTCAGAGCGCGTCACGGTAGGGGCCCTCCCCTGCGCCCCTACCCACTCCATGGCACCTCACCCGCCTGAGCGGCGTTCGGCGGCGGCGGTCAGGTGACCATGTGCGCGGCATTCGGTCGCGGCGGAAGGTTCTGAGCACCGGGCGGCATCGAACGCCTGTCCGTCACTCCGCAGGCGGTCCGGACGTGGCAGTGGTCTCCGTGACGCCCCCAGCCGACGCCGTCTGAACGCGCGAGCCGGCGCGGTGCTCGTCCAGCTCCGGGAGCAAGCCCGGGTTGACGACGCGCACGATGGTCTCGACGTCGGCCCGACCGGCCGCAGGCCAGAGCACGGCGCGCGCGGCGCGGTACTTCGCGGCGAGGCGCTCCCGCGTCTCCGGCGGCAGCTGAGCGGCCCGGTCGGCGCGGGAGTTGTGCGCGTTGTCGGCGATCTTCACGAGCGTCGCCTGTGGGTCGGCGGCGATGTGCCGGACCTTCTCCTCGTACGCCATCCCAGGCTGGTTGGTCACCGCCTGGACGATCGCGACGACCTGTGCGGGGACGCCGGCACCCAACAGGGCTTCGGCGGTCCAGTCGGTGTCCTCCAGGACGTCGTGCAGGAGACCGGCCATGACCAGCGCGTCGCCGAGCGGTACGAGCCCGGCGGCCACCGCGCGGACATGCTCGATGTAGGGAACGCCGACCTTGTCGACCTGCCCGGCGTGTGCCTGCTCGGCCAGAAGCTCGATCTCGCGGACGGACTTCATGCTCCTCCTCCAAGGGGTCGCATACCGGGTTCGACGGGAGTGTACGACTCGCGGGCAGACCCTCGACAACGTCTACGGGACCTCGGTCCGGGTCCGCCCGGTCGTGTCTCTTCCCAACTCGACGAAGTGCGAGCGCGGGGTGGCGCGTTGCCGTTACCGTCGTGCGCGACGCATGACGAGGACCCGGGGAGCACATGCAGACGAAGCGATCGTTCGACGCCCCGAGCAACGGCGTGGGCGTGCCCCGATGACGGCGGCGCCGCGGCCTGACGGGCCCGGGCTCATCGCGGGGGAGATTCCCCTGACCGAGGTCATCGCCCGCCTCCGGCACGAGCGACCGGTGTTTCACTCCGAGGCGGATCTGCAGCACGGCTTCGCCCGGGTGCTGTGGGAGCTGGCGCCGGGGATCCAGTCCCGCCTGGAGGTTCGACAGCCCCTGGCGGAGACGGACGGAGCCGAGCACCTCGATCTGATGTGCATCGGCCCGTCGGCCCGCACCGCCGTCGAGTTCAAGTACTTCAAAGCGCGGTGGGCCGGCGTGGCCGGACCGCTGGAGGAGGAGTACGCCCTGGCGTCCCACGCCGCTACCGACCTCGGCCGTCTGGGTTTCGTCTCCGACATCGTGCGACTGGAGCGTTTCTGCACTCATCCGGACCAGAACGGCCTGGCACTGCTCCTGACCAACGACAGGGCGCTGTGGACCCCTCCGAAGGACGGCGCTCGCAGAACCAGGGACGCGGACTTCCGCATCCACGAAGGCCGCACCCTCACCGGCGAGCTCCTCTGGGGCGAGGGCGACTACGCTCCCAACACCCGTACTCTGCAAGATACTTACCGCCTCTCCTGGGAGGACTACTCCCGGCAGGAGGGCCCGCGAGGCGAGTTCCGGTACATGGCCACGTGGGTCGGCGGCGCTTGAGCCCCGCCCCGGCTGGTGCCCGCGCAGACGATCTCCGTGCCGAGGCCGACCGCCGCCCCGCGGTGTTGTCAGTCCCCGCCGCTATCGTTCGGCCATTCACGATCTTGGGAGGGTGGCTCGATGGGTGCCAGCGGATGGGACTACGTCACCGGGTACGACGGCGATGTCGAGGCGGCCTTGGCGACTTTGCAGGCGAAGGTGTTCCAGGAGGAGTTCGGCGACGGTGATCGCTACCGAAGCCTGGAGGAACTGTACGAGGACGAGGAGTTCATGGGGACGGAAGGCACCCATACGATCCTCGACATCGACAGGATCGTCGCCACGGACACCCCGCCGACACCGTCCGGCATCGCCGACTACGGCACCCTCCGCCCCCTGGCACTCAGCCGCGTGACGCACCACTTCGGCACGGACCGCCCCTCGGTCGAGCGGTACGAAGAGCTCGTCGCCGCCGCCCGTGAGGCCGCGGACCATGAGGAGTACGAGCTGAGCCTGCTCGGCGAGCGCCGGATGAGGTGGACCGGCTACTACATCGTCCTCCACTCTGATGACACGCCGACTCACCTGGGAATCTTCGGCTTCTCCGGAGACTAGGAGAGATCCGGCGGACATCTGCGAACGCCACCGGCAGTCGTAGACCCGACGGAACCCGCACAGGCGGCACACGGAAGGGCCCCGGGGGAGTACGACCCCAGAGGCCCTTCCGTCACCCGGCGGCTTCGGCGCGGGCGTCGGCGGTGCGGGCCTCGTTCCTCGGCGGCCTCTTGCCGAAGGTGGATTCGAAGGTGTGGGAGGCGCTCTCATGCTTCCACTGCACCGCGGCCTTGGCGCTGGACGCGAGGAACCGGGCGCAGCGCGGACCGGGGTGGGGGTCGCCGAGGTGGTCCCGGGCGCACTCCGGGACGACCTCGAAGCCGTCGCGGTCGCGCCACAGACTGCGGCCCTGCAGGAAGCCGTACTCCAGGGAAGTGCGGGCCAGGTCCTTCAGCGCGGGGTAGTCCAGCTTGTAGGTGAGCGCGGCCCGCTGGTACTCGCGGCTGATGTCGGTCCGCTCGACGCCGGGGTCGTCGGTGGCCAGGGCGACGGGAACCCCGTACTTACGGAACAGCGGGAAGGGGTGCTTCCAGCCCGTGACACCCAGGACCTGCGCGTTGCTGGTGAGCGGCACTTCCACCAGCACATGCTGCCGGGCCATCCGGCGCAGCAGGTCCGGGTAGTCGTCCTCGTGGCGGATGTCGACAGCGTGGCCGATGCGATCACTGTGGGCGGTGAGCACGGCGTCGCGGACGTGGAAGCGCAGATCCTCGGGTTTGACCAGGCCGGGGACGAGCTCGCCCGCGTGCAGGGTGAGGGGAACGTCGGGGTACACACCGCGCAGGTAGTTCAGCATGCGCATGTGCAGGCGGTAGTCGGCGACCGCGACCGGATCCTCTTCGGGCCCCACGAGGTTCAGCGAGACGAAGCGGTGGTCGCGCCGAGCCAGTTCCATACCCAGCAGCATCTGGGCGAAGACCAGCTCGCGCGGCCCGCCACGGTCGACCTGGGCGATGAGGCGCAACGGCAGTGCGCACCCGGCGTCGGGTCGGTCGGTATCGCAGCGGGCGGAGGTACGGAACTCCTCGAGCATCGAGTCCGTCTCGCTGATCGCCTGCTGGACGACGGCGTCCATTCCGCCGTCCGCCAGCATCTTGTCGCGCATCAGGGACAGATCACTGTCGTACCCGACCTTGGAGGCGAGGGCGGCTGCGGCGTACCAGGCCGGGGTCAGCATGGTCTCCAGATAGGACAGGTGCTGGTTCGCGGCCGAGGTGGAGACCTCGGCCAGCATCCGTCCCGGCTGGAGCGAGCTGACCGCGCCGAACTTCCCGAAGGTGGCGAAGAAGTGGTCATGGCTGCTCTCGCCCTGACCGGGCGTGAAGTCCTGCATGGACCACGCGCGGATCACCTGACTCCGGAAGACGGGGTCGGTGACGGTGTCCGCCGCGGGGCGGGTGTTACCCGTGCAGGGGGGAGCGCTCGCGGTGAGGGTGGTCTTGTCGATGCAGTAGCCGGCGTCC